>CAYLVC010000013.1:5707-20478 GCA_964387005.1 uncultured Dehalococcoidales bacterium
CAATCGCCGTTCTCTATTCCGGCTTCCCTCGCGGTATCAGGATGAATCTCCACAACCGGGTACGGGTCTATCTCCCTCAGCCAGGGGATCATTCGGTGTTCGGAATGGAAGAAGACGTGAGACCTGCGTCCGCTGTTAATAATCACGGGGTACTCTTTCCACAGTTCCGGAGTAGAAATTGGGCCTTCTTCAGGTTCCTGGTAATAAGGAAGGGGATCAAGCCCCCATTCCTTCAGCCGTGTGGCGTATAGCTCGATCTTCCCTGTAGGTGTATTGAATCCGGGCTGGCCATCCTGTCTTAACAGTCCCTTCTTATAACGGTAATAGGGCAGGCTGGGATGACCTTTCGGCGCCCATTTCCATCCACCCTCATTTACCAGTTCATCAAAAGTGATACCAGCTTTGGAGAATCGGTCGTCGAACATTTCCTTAACGGTATTATACTTAAAGGGCGAAAGGCTCAGTCGCTTTGCAAGTTCGAAATTAATTTCCCAATCAGACTTGCATTCCTCATATTCCACTGCTTTGGGCATGGCGCAGAGAGGCGCCCACCATGTACGGATACTGTCCTTTTCGGCAAAAGTCGCAGCCGGCAGTATGATATCGGCCAGGGCCTGTGTAGTGGGATTTTGGAAAGTGTCAACCGCAACGATAAAGTCCAGGTCCTTTAATGCCTGATAGTGCCTTCGTGAATCCTGGGAAGAGGATAATATATTATTGGTCTGAATCCAGGCTGCGTGGATCTTATAAGGTTTCCCTGTTTCCAGCATATCCAGGCTAACATCCTCCGAAGCCCAGGCACGGAAGTTCTTGATCATCGGATATTTCCAGGTGCCGATTCTTTTTTCGGATAGATTCTTTACCAGTTCCTCACCGTAGAGTGCTTTCATTTCATCCTGGGTAAAAGGATAGCTGGTTACTCCGAAAGATGATTTGGCAATGACATTGCCGCCGGGGTTATCGATGTTGCCGGTCAGGCACCAGAGACTGGTAATCGCCTGGGAAACTACCATACCCTCCGGATTGGAGTCGATGGGAATGCCCCATTGTATCGCTGCCGGTTTGCTGGCGGCATACAGCCTGGCTGCTTCTATGATCTTCTCTTTGGGTACCCAGGTTATACGAGATACCCTGTCCAGATCGTATTCAGCACACCTCTTTTTGAATTCTTCAAATCCATATACCCATTTGTCTACGAATTCTTTGTCATAAAGGTTTTCTGAAATAATATAGTTGGCCATTCCCAGAGCCAGGGCGCCGTCGGTTGAAGGACGGATCTGGAGATGTATCTTAGCCCGGCTGGCCAGCCAGGTTACGCGGGGATCGATTACAATCAGTTGACTGCCCCGTTTCAGTACATCTACCACCCAGTGACCGTAAAATCCGTCAGGACAGGTAGGCGGAGGGTTTTGGCCCCAGACAATGGTGCACTGCGGAACGACGTACTCCGGATCTTCGTACCGCTTCTCCAAAAACTGGGAGCAGTCCATCACCGTATAATCGCCGTGTGTAACATACATAGCGGCCTGCCTGGGAGTATAACAGGAATGCCCTGATAGACCCAGTTGGACCCAGTTCGGGCTGCCGTAAGAATACATCAACATGGTGATTGGTCCACCGATATCGCGCCCCGTGCCCTGAACAAATATCACCGATTCAGCGCCATGTTCTGAGCGGATTCCTTTCAGGCGTTTTTCAATGGTTTCATAGGCTTCATCCCATGAAATCCGTTCCCACCTGCCTTCACCCCTGGCTCCGGCCCTTTTCAGAGGATATTTAAGGCGGTCAGGATGGTACATATACTGTGAGAGCGCCAGGCAGCGAGGGCATGTCCGGCCCTGCGACCATGGATGGTCTTCGTCGCCTTCTACTTTGATCAATCGCCCGTCCCTGACGGTAAGTTTGACCCCGCAGCCTCCATGGCACCCGGGTCCAGCTGACCAGCTTGTGGTTCTGATGATTTTTTCAGTGCTTTTAGCCATATAGCTCCTTTTTCAGGTTTACTAATAGTCTCACAACAGTCTGTGTTTTTATCGGGCACTTACCAATTTGTAACTAAAGTTTATTATACTTCTAAATGACTGGTTTCAACATCCTGTATTTTAGTTGATGTGAGGCGTATCAAGCTGTACTGGTAAGTGAATTCCGCCCCCAGAATTATAATAAATGCCGAGTAATATATCCAAATGAGCAGGATAATGATTGAGGAGATAGAACCGTAGATAAGTTGGTAGTTGGCGAAGTGCTCAAGATAGAAAAGGAATAGAGTCCTGGCGATTTCGAAAAATATAGCTGTCAGCAGTGCTCCCGGCCAAACATGACGCCAGTATGTCCGGGTGTTCGGGATGAATTTATAGAGTAAAAGAAAAACAGTAAATATCAGCAGAAATGCTAATATTTTGCTCCCCACAACTACTATTAACAGTTTTGCTGCCGGTAAATCAAATACTCCACGTAATATTGATATGATGACGCTGACTCCCAGGGAGATAAGGAGAAGCATGCCAACGCTCAGCGCCATGCCCAGTTCGCTGGTTTTTCTAATAAAAAAGTGGCGGGTTAGTTTGATTTCCCAGGCACGATTAATTGCCAGGCTCATCGCACCGAACATTGCACTCGCACCCCAAAAAAGAAAGATCATACTCAGTATGCCAACTGGCCCCCGCAGGCTTACAACATTCTCAATGTTTTGCCTCAAAAAACCGGCAGCACCGGGGAAATTATTGCCGAAAAGTCTCAACAGTTCATCTTGCAGATTAGCTGAAGGTAGAAAAAATCCGAATAGAGCAAGGAGGCCCAGCAATAGTGGAAATATGGATAAAAATGCATAGTAGGCCACACCGGCGGCTCTTTGTGTGGCATCGTGCTTACCAGAACCATCCATGGTAAGGTATATCAATTGCAGCGCAGGTATCTCAAGAAGACGGATTTTTGTTTTCCGTAAACTCGCTTTAAGGCGCTCTATTTGTTGATTAATCGTCACCCGGGCTGGTTCTCCCCTGGAATTTTCTCCTGTTAGTTATCTTAATATAATCTATTTCTGTAAATCAGGAAATAGCCGGCCGAACATTTCGGCCGCGTTTACTCCAATACCTGCGTCTTCATTCCCGGTACGTAACGCGAATAATTGTCACCCCCTCTATTCTTTACATAATACATGGCTATATCGGCACATTTCAAGAGTGTTTCAACGTCTTCACCATCTTCGGGATAAGTGGAAACTCCGATACTGGTAGTGGTTTTGATTTCGTTGTCATTATACATAAACGGTTTTCTGGTGGCTTCAAGTACCCTTTGAGCAACGATAGTTATGTATTCCGGTTCAACGATATCCGTAATCATGATAACGAATTCATCGCCGCCTAAACGCATTATGGTGTCTGTCCCGCGCAAAATATTCAACTGTGTTCCGCCGAATTTTTTCAACACCTCATCGCCTGCATCGTGACCTAAAGTGTCATTGATTTTTTTGAAATGGTCGATGTCAAGAACATTAATGTCTCTTTGCGTTATTGCTGCATATTTGTTGGCCAGCGCTACTTCATACCGAAGTATTTTGATCTTTCCTTGAATTCTTCCTGGGATTCATCTTCCCATGGCATATATTCGATGTAAGCAGGACTGCGGAAGGCATAAAGCATAAGGTTAATTATTTCGGAAGAACTGTTGCCCAGCTTCATTACATTACATTTTCGTATTGCGAAAACCTGTCCGGTAACCAGTGTAGGAGTGTTTGGAAAATAGACGTTTATTATTGGGAACAAAGCGTTATCTTCGCTTAGCTTGACCTTTTCTTCTGAAAGGATCCATCCATAAGAAATATTGGTTGGCGAGTATAAGAATAAGCAGGCTTGCATGTGGGTCAGCCTGGAGATAGTCATTATTTCGCCCTGTCCAAAAAAGAGACCTATTACCGGAATTTTGGAAAACACCGCTCCAAGCCTGGTCAATTTCAATAACATTCCCGAAATATACACAATCAGTACACAAAAGATAAAACCCAAACCAGCATATAAATACTGATCTGGTATTGCCACGCCCAGAATCATTCTCCCTACTTTTTCTGCATTACTAAAAAGCAGAACCGCTATATAGATCACTAGAATAAGCGGAAGCCAAAAAACGAAACCGTATATCAAGAATGTTATTTGTCTCTTAAGCAAATTCCTCATATTATTATCCAATTCTCCCCTTTGCTCAGGAGCCGGGATATTATTGACCCAACCTCATTCCTACAAAGAAGAGAGCCAGTCCGAGAACAATAGCCACACCCATAACACATATCAAGATCACCTTGACCAGTTGCTCAGGATGATGGATGTGCTTCTCCACACCGGAAAAATATCTAATTCCGTGTTGAATCCTCTACTTATGTTTTGCTCAACGACTATTGTTTTTAGAAGTAGAAAAGTATTGGATGGAAGTTCGTACCTCCCCGTACATAAGGGTCGTTGGTTTTTTTACTTTGGCCGTGATCGCCGGAACAATGGCTACGAAGTCAAAGAAACGGGTGCGTAAATAAGTAGACCATTCCCAGCGGAATACACTGCGAGTAAAGAACTCAACTGCGAAAATGATGCCCAGCCCGATATCTATCCATATCCAGGCAATGGGAACGGTCTCCCTGTCGCCAAAAACCCAGATTGAAAGCAGGATCAAGGACATTAATGAAAGGCCGAAAGCCGACCAGTGCAGAAATGTATTGCGATGCGGCAGTGACTCCAGTTCAATGGGGCGTTCCTCTATCGTATCCTTTGACTTAGGTAATTCTCCTCTTGTCATATCATCTATCCGTCAATGTCTTTTGGGGCATATGATCAACTTCGTCTAATTTCCATTTTTCCGGCAGGCTGACGCCGGAAATCGGCGGACAATTCTAATTTTCCTTTTTCGCCCCAAAACTATAAATTCTACGTTTGTCTCTCTACCGGTTGAAAAATTCAACTGGATTTCAATGTCTTCCTGGACTTCCAGAAGTATTTTCCCAGTTCCTTGGCATTTTTTAGGGGCAAGGGAAGAGTGATGGAACTACTGACTTTCAACCAATCCGGGATGGCATGCAGACGAGCGGTGGTATTTAACACATTTTTGGTCATATTTTACTTGCTTTGAGTTGTTATTTAGAAATCTTCTCTATTTTTGCTGCCGATATTTCTTTCTCCTTCGCTATCCAGGTAATCTTTCCATCCGAAGATACTGAATATACATCAATTAATCTTAGAGATATCTCAGTATCACTGTTATCGACATTGAAACTGGAGCATAAATAGGTTTCACTGGATAACATAATTTTGTAAACGACACTGTCCGGATAGCCGGTAGATACAGGTCCCGAAGTAGTAGTCGAACCTCCAAATATTGAACAGGACCCTGCTACAAAAATCAAAGAAATAGCCAATAATACACAAAATATTTTTTTCATCTTTTACCTTCTAATTTGACTCATTCGCTCGTTATAGGCGAGAAACACTCTTTATAATGATTGGTTAGTTCCTTCTAAACACCGCTCGTATAAGCCAGATGACTATGAAAACAACTGCTACGGCCAATAAAATATAAACCAGCCCGCCCCAGCTAAATACGAACAATCCTAAAAGCCATAAAATGAAGAGAATAACACCAATCGCAAGTAAGAGACCAATAATTCCTCCTTTCCTTAGTCACAAATTCCTTTAAAAACGACTTGGGGTTAACAATAAGTCAAGAGCCTCACCCTTTTTCATTGTAGTATTATTATTGGACTTTTATTTAAACTGAAGTTGATGGGCAATTTTGACTTAACCGCTTCCTTAAAATCAATATCGCAAAAATGTAGTTTATGTTTTTTAGTAATATTATTATTGTGCAAGTCATATATAAGGGTATACATCATGAACATAAAAATCACAAGAAGATTGATTCAGTGATAAATAGAGTTCCCTTCCCCCGATCCGGGGGAAGGGAACTCATGATAACAGGTTGAAGTTTTAGGTTACTCTAGTAATCTCCGCCGTAGCCACCGCCGGCAGGCATAGTTGGGGCTGCCTTCTCCTTTTCGGGAATATCAGCCACCAAAGACTCGGTAATAAGTATCATGCAGGCAATGCTGGCTGCATTCTGAAGACTCGACCTGACCACCTTGGTAGGATCGATGATTCCCTTTTTAATCATATCGCCAAATTCATCCGCTTCGGCATCATAGCCGCTGCCTTTCTTGCCTCTTTTAACGGTATCGACAATTACTGAACCGTCTTTACCCGCATTATCGGCAATGAAGCGAATGGGCTCCTCAATGGCTTTTCTGATAATCTCTACACCGATCTGTTCGTCACCCTCGAGTTTTAGGTCTTTCAGAGCAGGAAGAGCATTCAGTAAACCAACACCGCCGCCGGGGAGTATACCTTCTTCAACAGCCGCCTTGGTCGCAGAAAGAGCATCTTCGACTCTAAGTTTTCTCTCTTTGAGCTCCGTTTCGGTTGCTGCGCCGACTTTTATTATGGCCACACCACCGGCCAGCTTGGCCTGCCGTTCCTGGAGCTTTTCGCGGTCAAAATCGGAAGTGCTCTCAGCGATCTGGGCTTTAATCTGCTTGATCCTTCCCTGTATCTCCGCTTCAAGTCCCTTACCTTCAACTACTGTGGTATTGTCCTTGTCGCTGGTAACCCGGCGGGCTCTGCCCAGGTCTTCCACAGTTACGGAATCCAGTTTGCGGCCAACCTCTTCTGAGATGACCTTGCCACCGGTCAGAATAGACATATCATCCAGCATGGCTTTTCTTCTGTCGCCAAAGCCGGGGGCTTTTACCGCCAGAACATTGATAGTACCCCGCAGTTTATTGACTACCAGTGTGGCCAGGGCTTCGCCATCAACGTCTTCGGCAATTATCACCAGGTTCTTCGATACCTTGAGAATTTTCTCCAGGGCGGGGAGAATATCGTTAATAGCCGAAAGCTTCTTGTCTGTTATCAAAATATAGGGGTCTTCGATAACCGTCTCCATGCGTTCGGCATTGGTGACAAAGTAGGGACTGATGTAACCACGGTCAAACTGCATACCCTCAACATATTCAGTCTCAAACTGGGTACCTTTGGACTCTTCAACAGTAATCACGCCATCCTTGCCGACTTTTTCCATGACGTCGGCAATCAGGTTGCCGATCTCCTTATCCTTGGCCGTAATGGTACCGACCTGAGCTATCTGTTCTTTGCCTTTCACCTCGTTTGACTGCTTCTTAAGCTCGGCGATAATAATTATAGTAGCTTTCTCAATGCCTCTCTTGATGGCCATATTATCAGCACCGGCGGCAATGTTCTTGAATCCGCCTGCGACAATAGCATGCGCCAGAACAGTAGATGTGGTAGTACCGTCGCCAACTGCATCGTTGGTCTTAATCGCTGCTTCCTTTACCAGCTGTGCGCCCATATTCTCAAAAGGATCAGGCAGCTCAATTTCCTTGACGATAGTTACTCCGTCATCAACCACACTGGGAGCACCCCACTTCTTATCCAGGGCGACAGCATGGCCTTTGGGCCCCAATGTCACCTTGACTGTGTCCGTCAGGGTATCTATACCCCTTTTTAAAGCGCGTCTGGCTTCCTCGCCAAATATAATTTGTTTCGCCATATCCATTCTCCTTATTATTTACTGAACTTTCTTAGCCAGAACATCGCTCTCGCGCAGGATTATCATTTCTACGCCATCAATTTTGATCTCAGAGCCCCCATATCTGGAAAATATAACCCGGTCGCCGGCTTTAAGCTCCATGGTAATTCTCTTGCCATCATCCGTCATCCGGCCAGGTCCGACAGCGACTACTTCTCCTTCCTGGGGCTTCTCTTTCGCTGTGTCCGGTATTATGATGCCTCCACTGGTCTTTTCCTCTTTTTTAAGAGGTGTAACCACGATACGGTCACCCATGGGTTGTAATTTGATTGTCAAAATAGTTCTCCTTATATGTTCCTGATTTTTCGCATAACTGATTAGAAAGCAATCAATCCGCTAGACACTGTTCCGCTTGATGTCCTTCGTCTCCTTAACCATTAACTCGACTCTGCGAGTAAAAGCCCTGTCCGATCTCTTCGCAAAAAAGATAATAGCGGCAAAACCCAATACGATAAGAACAGCAAATACAATTAACCCGGTATACATTTTTTCTCCTCTTCCCGGATCGGACTATTCCGGCCTGTTTTTTAATCAATCTAACTTTATTCATCCTTATTGACATAACCGGTATTCACCCCGGCAAAATCTCATGGTATAAAACAAATTAGCTCATTTATTGATCATATTCAATAAGGTTGTGCATCAAAGAAAAATCATAATTCACGGAAAGAAGGGAAGAGTTAGGGTCCGTAGGGATTGTGCACATGCAAAATGCTACTTCTCTATACTTTATAATATAGCACACAATAGTCAATACGTCAATTTATTTTATATATTAACATGATATATTTATTTTATTGTGATAATATATAATATAGATATACATAATTATCAATATCGTAATGCGCCAGTTGCTGAACGGAGTCAGATAATGGATGCCAAACAAAGGAAAAAGATGGAAAGGTATTTCAAAAATGCCAGTCGCTTTCTTTGGGGACTGGGAATCGGAAATCAGAAAGAGACTTACCTGTGGCTCAAGAGTTATGGTAAACAACAACTGGGGCCCGAATTTGATTTCAAAGAAGGCCCTTACAAAGAGGTCATTGACCAGTTGCTCCTGAACCCGGGTATAGAAAGATTACTAAAGGAACTGGTGGTTCCCCGGATCCGGGATTTGTTCAGTGAACAGGCTTTGGAGTTTCTGCGTGTATCCTGGAATGCCGGCACTCTTCCTGATATTTCTTACCTTAAACACTATAATATCAATATTGAAAACGCTAACCCTTTTCTGGAAGTCAATAAGTGGTATAAATATGTGGAAAGGTGGGGCGATTTTGCCGGAATATGGTTTGAAGAAATGTCAGAATATTGAATAAATTGAAAACTCAAATGATAAATTGCTGTTTCAAAAATACATATTGTCAGTTTTGTACGGTATGTTGAATTATCCACTCTGTTTTTATTAAAATATCTAATTAGTGATGGGGATTGCCGCATTTCGGTTTAACTTTGAAACGATAATTTAAGACGGTCCAATAGTGAAACAAGATAAAAATGAAACTAAGGCAGAGTTGACTGACGAACTGAGCGATATGCGCCAGATTATCGCCCAACTGAACACGCTGGAATCAGAACGCAAACGGATCGAACACAGGCTGATGGCCTCGGAAGTCCGTTACCGTCGCCTGTTTGAGACAGCCCAGGACGGGATACTGATTATTGATGCGGAGAATGGTCAAATCACCGATGTAAATCCCTTTCTTTCAGAGATGCTGGGCTATGCCAGGGAACATTTTTTGGGCAAGAGGCTTTGGGAAATCGGTTTCTTTAAAGACATCTCCGCCAGCCAGCAGGCTTTTAAAGAATTGCAGGCTAAAAGGTTTATTCGCTACGAAGATTTACCGCTGGAGACTAAAGACGGCCGGTCTATGGATGTGGAATTCGTAAGTAACGTTTACACTGTCGACGGCGATCAGGTAATCCAGTGCAACATCCGGGATATTACTGCCCGTAAACGGGCTGAAGTGGCGTTGGTTAAAGCCAAAAAAGACCTGGAGATTAAAGTTAAAAAACGGACAGCCAAGTTATCCCGGGCTAATAAGCAATTAAGGTTCTATGCCGGCGAAGTCATCAGGGCTCATGAAGATGAACGTAAGTATGTCGCCTGCGAGTTGCATGACCAGATCGGTCAATCCCTTACCTCGTTAAAACTGATGCTGAGTCAGGCCGCTTCTTCTCCGCATACAGATTCGGTGAATGTAATAGCAGATGCCCAGATTGTGGTTAGTGAACTCATAGGGCAGGTGCGTGAAATGTCACTTAATCTTAGACCAAGCATGCTGGATGATTTAGGCCTGCTGCCTACTCTGATCTGGCATGTAGAAAGATATATTGCCCAGACCAGGGTTAAGGTGTTTTTTGAACATAATGGTCTAAATCGGAGTTTCAGCCCTGACATCAGCATTGCGATATACCGTATCATGCAAGAGGCGCTAACCAATATTGCCCGTCATGCAAATGTCAATGAGGCCGATGTCCATATCTGGGCTGATGAGAAAGCGATGCATCTAGTCGTAAAAGACCTCGGCACAGGTTTCAATGCCACCAGTATCCGTTTGGGTACCTCTTCCGGCCTTAGCGGGATGCGGGAAAGGTCTCTTTTATTAGGGGGCAAATTTGCTGTTGAATCAAGCCCTGATGCGGGTACTATTCTAACCGTTGAAATACCTCTTTCCAGGAAACCCTGACAAGACCAGTTCCAGGACTGTTATAGCTGATCACCTGCTTATATTCTCAATCGCTTTGACTATACCCTGTAATAAGTCCCCATGATAAGGGATTTTGGGCATGTTGACATTCCATTGCTGAAGAATTATTGTTAGTAATTAAAAGCAGTAATATAGTTTACTTTTGTAATTGTGTAATCACGTCAAACAATTATTATTCGTTTTTTCGTTTAGCTTAAAGACACAAGTTTGTAATACGGTATTTGAAAACATTCGTTGATATTTATACAGGAGACACATGCAAGCAGGAACTAATTCAGAAAATCCTGAAAATGAAGCAATTAGAATAAGAGCGTCGGCCATCATAGCCGCAGGCAAATCGGGCGACAGGGATGCAATCAAAGGACTTATAGAGATACTGCGCAACCAGGAAGAAGCTGAGTTGCTGAGAAGCTGTGCCGCCATCGCACTGGGAAGGATATCCGGTGATGAAGTCGTCTCACCACTGATCGAAACCCTCCGGGACGAGAACCTGCTGGTTTCCCGGTCTGCAATATCTGCCTTAGGTGATGTAAAAAGCGAACAGGCAGTGCTCCCTCTTAAAGCACTGCTTGAAAACCAGGATAAGAAAGATCTGCATCCAATTATCGTTAATGTCCTGGCGGCTATCGGACCTCCCGAAATCCTTACAATCCTGCTTCAGGCTCTGGAAAACCCCAACAATCATGTCAGATGCAATGCTGCCCTGGCGCTGGGTGAACTGCGGGCCAGGGAGGCCGTTCTCCCTTTTATGAAATTGATGAAGGATAGTGATGAATGCCTGCGCGCTATTGCAGCTTCTTCACTAGGTTTAATCGGAGATCAGCGGGCGACAGATCTGTTAATCGAGGCTCTGAATGATAAAGCTGATGCGGTAAGGACCATTGCTGCTTCATCTTTAGGGCACCTTGGTGACAGCCGGGCAATAGGCCCACTGGAAAATGCTCTTCAGGACAGGAGCCAAACAATGCGCAGCCAGGCTTACACTGCTCTATCCAGGCTCAGATCGCAGAAAAGACAGTAGATTTTGGTAAACAAAGCCTCGAGGGGGTTACTACAAACTAATTCAGATATTTAAACAGAATAATACACCTGAGCCGTCGGTAGGGGCTTTAGCCAGAGATAGTTGCCTGATATATAAAAGGGGGGATAATAAATGGCTGAACTCAAAGATGATTTGGTGGCAATTCTGGGTGAAAACAATGTTCTGAACGACCCTCAATATCTGGATGCCTTTTCCGGAGACCAGAGTTTCTCCCGCATGACAAAGCCTCGCTTCGTGGTAAAACCCATGAACGTGGACGAGGTTCAAAGACTCGTCGGATGGGCTAATCGCACAAAAACGCCTCTCGTGCCTGTCAGTTCCGGACCTCCTCATTTCCACGGTGACACCGTACCAGGCGTATCCGGGGCTGTTATCGTAGACCTGAGCAGTATGAAGAAAATCAGTCATATTGACCGGCGAAACAGGCTGGTAGTTATTGAGCCGGGTGTGACATACAGCGAGCTTAAACCTGTGCTTGCCGGGGCAGGGATGAAGCTTTCGGCCCCCCTGCTTCCGCGGGCTAATAAATCAGTTATAGCCAGCCTGCTGGAAAGAGAACCCAGGTTGAATTGCCGTTATCAGTGGTCATCCATGGACCCGCTGCGATGTACCGAGATAGTCTGGGGTGACGGCAATCGTCTTTGGTCCGGTGGTTCGGGCAATGACATTCTTGATTTGCAGCAGCAATGGGACCAGGGAAAGCGTCCGGTAGACCCGACAGGCCCTTCTCAAACTGATTTTTACCGCTTTCTTTCTGCAGCTCAAGGCTCTATGGGTATTGTGACCTGGGCTTCCCTGAAATGTGAAGTACTGCCCCGGATTCATAAACTTTTCTTTGTACCTGCCAGAGCACTCAAAGATCTGTTTGACTTTACTTACAGACTTCTCAAGTTCAGATATGCTGATGAACTGTTCATCCTTAACAATAATAGTCTTGCATGCCTCATTGGTAGGGATCCAACACAAATCAAAGACCTGAAGCAACAGCTTCCACCATGGATGGTAATGGTTGGCATTGCAGGGCGGGATGAGTTGCCCGAAGAAAGGGTTGATTTCCAGGAAAAAGACATCTTGGACATTGCACGCGGATTTGGTCTTGAGCTAATGCCGGATATTCCAGGGGCCGCTGGCGCTACTGTACTGGAGACTATATCCGGGACTTCGCCGGAGCCGTACTGGAAGAATACTTTCAAGGGAGCCTTCCAGGATATCTTCTTCATTACTACGCTGGACAGGGCTCCCGGTTTCATCGAAACGGTGTATATACTGGCGGATGCGTCAGGGTATCCTGTCTCAGATATCGGTGTTTACCTTCAACCCCGTCATCAGGGCGTGAACTGTCACTGTGAATTTACCTTACCTTATAACCCGATCGACCCTGAAGAAGTATCACGTCTGCAGAAACTGTATTCATGGGCAAGCCAGGCACTACTGGACCAGGGCGCTTTCTTTTCACGTCCTTACGGCATCTGGGCGGATATGGCCTACACCAAAGACCCACAAAATACGGTATTACTGAAACATATCAAAAAAACATTCGATCCGAACGGAATAATGAATCCGGGAAAACTCTGTTTTAAAGTAACCGAGACGGAGGCGAAATAAGATATGGCACTTGAAGATTATCGTCCTGATCAGGAAAGATGCAGCTACTGTTCGTATTGCAAATGGATACCCCAGGATAAAATAAAGAGCTGGAGATTTGCCAAGGGCTGCCCCAGTACCGCCTATAGCAACTTCAACGCCTATTCGGCGCGCGGCCGTTTTGCGGTTGCCAGGTCGCTGTTGTCCGGCAAGATCGAATATACCGACAGGGTGCTGGATATTATATATAAAGACCTGAGCTGCGGTTTATGTGATGTCAGTGATAAGGTGTGCCGCTATAATCTCGAGCCCCTGCAAAACCTTTTAGAGTTGAAAGCCAGGGCAGTGACCGACGGACAGCTTTTACCACAGCACATACCCATTATTGATAACCTGAGGAAAGAGGATACCATGATGCTGGGTAAAGTTAAAGAAAAACGCGGCGATTGGGCTAAAGGGCTGGACGTTAAGGACCTTACCAGTGAGAAAGCTGATATTGCCTTTTTTACCGGCTGCCGCTTCAGTTTTGATGAGGAGTTGTGGAAGGTGCCTCAGGCAGCCATGGCTCTGTTTAAAAAAGCTGGCGTCGATATCGGCATAATGGGCCGGGACGAAAGCTGCTGCGGCGGACGCGCTTACCAGATGGGCTATCGGGGTGAATTTGTTAAGTTTGCCGAAAATAACATCGAAGCCTGGAAAAACGCTGGCATAAAAACCGTGGTTACCTCCTGTTCTGATGGTTATTTTACCTTCAAGCGTCTCTATCCAGAACTGGGTTCCAAAGTAGAGGTGCTGCATACCCTGGAGTTCATTGAACGCCTGATACAACAGGGCAGGCTGAAGCTTAAAAAAGAGATACCAATGACTGTTACCTATCATGATCCCTGCCATCTGGGCAGGCAGGGCGAGCCTTACGTCCCCTGGAAAGGTAAGGAAAAGAAAATACTGAAACAGGTTGTAGTATACGATCCCGTAAAACCAAGATATACCGGGGCCTGGGGCATTTATGATTCTCCCAGGAACATATTGAAGAGCATCCCGGGGATCAAACTGGTGGAAATGGAGAGGATAAGGGAGTATTCCTGGTGCTGCGGAGCCGGCGGCGGCTGTATTGATGCCTATCCTGAATTTTCTGCATGGACAGCCGGGGAAAGAATTATTGAAGCCGGTACGACCGGGGCTGAGTCTCTGGTAACTGCCTGCCCCTGGTGTGAACGCAGTTTCATCGATGCCGTCAATGCCGGTGGGCAGAAAATGAAGGTCTTCGATATCATCGAACTTGTCCAGCAGTCGATTGAATGAGGAGGGATTAACATGGCATTATCGAAAGAAATCTACCAGGCTTTTGAATCTGTGGTAGGCGCGGATAACATTTCGGATGATCCCGCTGTTCTGGATACGTATATTACACCTATGTGTCAGAGCCAGCATCACATGGGGCCGGCTTATGACGAGTTTACTCCCAGAGGACTGGCCATACTGATGCCCGGATCAACTGAAGAAGTACAGGCTGTGGTCAGGTTATGCAATAAATACGGGGTTAAGTTCAAGGCTGCCAGTACTTTTTGGACGTCCCGGGCCAATATATCGGATGACAACGCCATCACAATCGATATGAAGCGCATGGACCATATCATAAAAATCGACGAGAAGAACCAGTATGCCATTATCGAACCCTATGTAATCGGCGCCACTCTTCAGGCTGAGGCTATGAAAGTGGGGTTGAATACCACCATCATCGGCGCCGGTTCCAGTTGTTCTCCCCTGGCCAGCGCCTGCGCCAACGGCGGACCTTC
>CAYLVC010000014.1:0-7932 GCA_964387005.1 uncultured Dehalococcoidales bacterium
ACGTCCCAGGTTCAGGAAGTGGACCTCATCGGCAAAGGCTTTCATCAGTACCGTACCCAGCCCGGATTCCTGTCCTTCCTCCATCTTCTTATAATCAAAAGGCAGGCCGCGGTCCTCTACGGAGACTACAATTTGACCCGGCCGCCGCATTACGACGATGTCAAAACTGCCGGTCTCACCCTCGAAGGCATGTTCAATAACGTTGACGCAGGCTTCTTCAACCACCAGTTCCATGCGGTGGGTGTCTTTTTTGTCCAGACCCATTTTGCATGCTATTTCGCTTACCAGGGATATTGCCCCGGGCAGAAAATCCAGCCTGGCCAGAAGGTTCAAACGGATGAGTTGTTGTTCTATCGTGTTCATAATATGATCACTATTATAAAGTATTTAGTGTATTAAGTCATCCAAAATACTGTTGAGAGTTCCGGTTATCCCGGTTTTCATAGAGTTGTATGAGGGACAGAACATATGATCCGTTGGGCGTGATGTTGGCATAATGTCCGGGATTCAGAGACCTGAGAGTGGAATATTGATCAAGAACACGTCTTATATATCGGATGTTTTGTTTCAGCAGTCTATCGTTTGAAACCTGATAATAGAAAGCATGGCCGGTGATATTTTGAAGTACGAACTTCTGTTTCCCGCCAACTGTGGTTATTTCCTGGCCGATTTTGGTCTGGCAAAAGGCAAAAAATGGATCGATATCCTGGAATTTCGTGTTACACCTCCCTGATGTTGGCTATTGAAGCCAGCTCCATCTTTATTGCCGTCTTGCGGATCCGGTATTTGCCGGACTTGGCCAGTATTTGCGTTACATACTGTTTGGGTACGTCAACCAGCGTATACTTATCAAGAATTTGTATGTTGCCGATTGTATTGCCGGGAAAATTGGCATGATAGGCGATTGTACCCACCACATCGGCAGGCCGTATACCCTGGGATTTTCCCGCTCTGAGAGTCAGCCGTACCATTCCCTTTTCAGAAGAAACCAGTGTAAAATGATGCTCTTTCTCTTTCTGGGGACGTTTGATGTCGTGCCTGGTTTTAGGTTTGTTCTCCTGTACTTCACTGATGGGTGCGACGGGACGCTGCTTTTCATCTCCCCGTACGATTTTCAGGGCTGCGGCAGCGATCAGAGGGAGATCATGCCCCATATCTATAAGACTGGTTACCATTTTCAATTCTTTCTGAAAGCCGCCTTGTTTTAAGCAGCCTATCATCTGCTCCTGGAGTTGCCCTTGCCGGTGTTCCTCGATTTCCTCCGTCGTTGGAACTGGTATACGTGTGATGGGCTGCCTGGTAAAACCTTCTATCCTGTGCAGCCGCCATTGTTCCTGTTGTGTCACCAGTGAAATGGCTATACCCGTTTTACCGGCTCTTGCCGTACGTCCTACACGGTGCACGTAAAGTTCCGGGTCCAGGGGCAGATCATAGTTGAAAACGTGTGAAATATCATCTATGTCCAGACCGCGTGCTGCCATATCCGTGGCCACCAGTACGGTGCTTTGTTTCCGCCGGAACCGGTTAAGCACCTGCTCGCGTGTCTCCTGCTGAAGGTCGCCGTTCAGGGCTTCGGCAGGGAAGCCTCTTCCCATAAGCTCGTTAACCAGATCGCCGGTGCTGACACGTGTTCTGACAAATATGAGGGCGCTGGTGATATCCTCAACTTCAAATAGACGGGTAAGAACAGCCAGTTTGTCCTTTTCATTGACCAGGCAATAGCGGTGGTCGATTGAATCGACCGTTAGATGTTTGCTTTTTATGGTTATTGACTTTGGAGATCGCATATACCTGTCAGCTATGCCGATGATGTTCGGCGGGATGGTGGCGGAAAAAAGAGCGGTCTGGCGTTCCGAAGGACTGGTGCTCAGTATTTTCTCTATATCTTCGACAAAACCCATGCTGAGCATTTCATCCGCTTCATCCAGGACAATGGTCCTTACACAGCTTAGATCAAGTTCTTCTTTCTGGATAAGGTCCAGCAATCGCCCCGGGGTACCCACAACAATATCTACTCCCTTTCTGAGACGGCTGATTTGCCGGCTGTATGGTTGACCTCCGTATACTGCCAGAACCTGCACGTTCAGGTGATTTCCGTATTCACAGGTGGCCTTTGCTACCTGCATGGCCAATTCCCTTGTGGGGGCCATGACAAGGGCCTGTATGCCGCGCCGCTCTTGCTCAAGATTGTGAAGAATGGGTAAAGCAAAAGCTGCGGTTTTGCCTGTACCTGTCTGGGCCTGGGCGATTACATCCTGTCCGTCCAGCAATAAGGGAATAGTCTTCTCCTGGATTGTTGTCGGAATAGTGTAACCTAGATCGGATACTGCCTGCACCAGAAGGGGGTTTAAGCCTAACTGGGAAAACTCGGTTGTCATTTTTCTCCTGCCTGCACTGTCAAAAGTCCACTGTATTAGTTGTTCCTCGCTGATCAGGTTTCGCCATCTCTATAACAAATTGACCCTGCATGCAAGTAAGATTCTGCAAACATAATAAAACCGCCTTTCCCTCCGTAAAAGGTTAGGCGGTATTCGCACTTCGCATATCCTTAATTTAGTGGCTATTATCATTTTAGCACAAACCGGGAAATTTCACGAACCTGATATGATATATTCCTCTTTATCTTCCCTGTAAATCGCTGAAAGCTGTAACGATCCTGTCGGACCATTCCACGTGAACCTTGTCTGTAATTTCACGGAATGCCCTGATATGCTGAGGCACCGGTTCAGTTATGGTCATACCCTTTTCACTCAGCAGGTTTAACTGGTTTAAAGCTGTTTCCCGTGAAAGTCTGACCTTTTCTTTTGAAGCCTCGACCACCGCCGCCCTGATAATATTCTGTGCATTGACGGGCAGACTGTCCCAGTCTTTCCTGTTCATTCCCAGGATAAGGGCGTAGTAGGAATAATTCCAGATAGTGATATGCTTCTGTACTTCATAGAGCCTGGAGGATGCTATGACATCAATGGGGTTTTCCTGCCCGTCAATTTCTCCCTGCTTGAGTGCCTCGACTACCTCACCGAAGTTCATTTTAACCGGCACGGCTCCCAGTGCTTTAAAAACTGAGTCGTAAAGATCAACACCGGGAATCCGGATTCTCAGACCTTGCATGTCTTCGCGTGTATGGACCTCCAGTTTGCTGTTGGTTAATTGACGAAAACCGTTCTCACCGTAGGCTAAACCGACAATACCCAGAGCCTCCGTCCTCTCCAGCAGTTGAGTTCTGGCAGTACCGGACAGTGCCATATCAACCTGATCATACCGGGTAAAAAGCCATGGCATGGAAAAAGCCGCAAATGACTGGTCCAGGTTGGAATAAAGCAGATTGGAATGATAGGTAAAATTAACGCTGCCGTCTTGCAGCATTTTTAGTTCTTTCAACTGGTCTCCGCCCGCCAGCTTGCTATCGGGATAAACCGTAATTTGCATACGCCCACCGCTTCTCTTTTTGACCAGGTCGGCGAACAAACGGGCTCCCCTGTACCATGAAGAGTCCTCGCTGGTAACAATACTCATTTTCCAGTTGTGTGCAGGGACATCCTGCCTGGAATTGACAGAGCAGGCACTCAGAATGAAGGCCGATACTATCGATATTACCAGGAAAGTGGTTAAAAAGAACCTATAGTTAAACACAGATTGTGCTCCTTTTAGAATGCTTGCTTACGGCATCATGAGATTAATCTGCCAATTTGCGTGTGTGATAAAACCGCGTCACTGCAACCAGGTCTATTACACGACTCCGGGCGCCCGGTCACAAAATGGAGGCTTTCTTTCGGATAATAAGCAAGCTGTTGCGTCGTTGCTCAACCCGCAAATGAGAGGTCAGTTTAGTCAGCATTTACGTCTTGCAAGAAAAAGCAGGCTGGAAATTGCATTCCAGCCTGCCGGATGATTATCCTTTGAAGTTGATGTGTTCTATTTATCGAACCAGACGTTCTCAGGATGCCAGAACAGGGGCATTCCACGGGTCAGGAATCCGGGATCTTTGACGTAGGACTGGTAGGCATAGCTCATACCGCCTTCCGCAATCGGGATGACCGTGGCCTGGGAATAAATGTAGTCGGTTATTTTCTTGATAAGGACGCTATCGGCATCCAGAGCTGCATTGGCTTCATCAAAAACCTTGATAAAGTCTGGAGTCCTTTCCCAGCTCTTATACCAGATCCAGCCCTGGTGGTTGAACAGGAAGCTCAAACATTGCATGTAATTGGCATAACCCGGCACCGGGTCCAGGAAGAAGCCGTTCTCCCAGCCCCCGTCACGGATGGAAGCATACTTGCCATAATCTCCCATGTACTGGATTTCAACCGTTATACCAACATCACCCAGGTATTTCTGCACTGCCTGGGGTAGATCGGTGCTGGTCCCGGGGAAGGGGTACATGGTGGTCTTGAAACCATTGGGGTAGCCTGCATCGGCTAACAGTTGTTTGGCCTTGGCTGGATCAAACTTGCGGCCGCCGGAGAAGTTGGGATCGTGGGGACCGTAACCGCGGGCGATGATCTGATAGGGCGCCTGCCACATGCCGTAGCCGAAAGCAGTAGCGATATCGTCTTTCTTGATCGCATATTCAGCCGCTTCCCTGACTTTCTGATTGGCCCAGGGGGAGTCAGGATTGGCTGTGTCCGGTATTATGCAGGTGATAGCCTGTACCTGTGAAGCAATCTTGAAACCTAATTTTTCATAATCGGCAGCCTGCTTGCCCATCTCGCACATGACTGCATCGCCTTCACCGGCTTGCATAGCGGATTTCTGGGTTGTTGCATCGGTAATCACGATGGATTGCAGTTCATCGATGTAGGGCTTGCCGGTTTGCCAGTAATTGGGGTTTCTGACTGATTTATAGCTTTCATCGCGGGCAAAGCTTTTAAACATGAAGGCTGAAGTACCTACTGGGTTTTGTCTTATCCAGTCAACCCCGTTTTTCTCAACGGCAGCTTTGGAAACCATGGCTGAAGTATTGCCCATGTCGCTGAACCCTGCCAGAGTGGTGGCGGTCCATTTCTTGACGTTGATCTTGACGGTATAGGGGTCGATGATATCCACGGAAGACCAGTTGGTGGCCTTCTTGCTGGCAATCTGGGCATCATACATGAACTTGACAACATCGGCATTGAAATCCGACCCGTCGGTGAATTTTACTCCCTGCCGGAGTTTAAAGGTGACGAATGACCTGTCCGGCGCAATTTCCCATGAAAGCGCCAAATTAGGCCGCATTTTCCCCTCCCTGTCCTGGGAGATAAGAGCTTCATAAGCAGGGGAGCTGTCCATGGACATCTCTGCCGGCCAGCCGCCGGGTGTGCTAGGGCCGGTGGCCGAGATAAATCTGAAGATGCCACCGTACTTTGGCCCGGCAGTTGTTGTAGGGGCCGGAGCTTGAGTTGTGGTTGCTGGGGCTTTAGTCGTAGTTTGCGGAGGTTTGGTTGTGGTTGATGGTGCTTGTGTCGTGACTGACGGAGCCTGGGTCGTTACCGCAGGCGGTTGGGTGGTTGTGGGTGTTTGAGTACAGCCAGAGATAAGAAAGGCGCAGACCAAAAGGATGGATACTACCGGGAACAATAGCTTTTTCAAATACTTATTCCTCCTGTATATTTGTTATGCACTGACCTGTTGGTTGATGAAAACCTCCGTTATTTTCAAAGTGCTAATACGATATACAAAATAGACCTACTAAATAAAAGAGCTAATAAGAACATCAATATAGAAGATTTTAGATATTAAGCTCTCCATTGTCAAATTGCCAGTCAAGCAGTCAGTTACAGGCTGGTTTTGATGAATGGAAGAAAATACTACACACAGGATCCACTACACAACGGCATAGTTCATTGATGAAGCGGATATTGAGGCACTATAATCAAGTAGGCCCCGTCAATACTTTTCTTGCGGAGAGACTGACTTTTGCATATTCAGTTCTCTAAGTGCCGGTGGATAATCTTACAGGGCATAACAATAAAGAGCCTGCTTTCGTAATAACAATATGGAGGTAATGGATTCGCTAGTGGCAACACCTTCTGAAGAGTCCTTAAACAGCCTGGATATTACCAGGGCTATAGATGGCGATGTGAATGCTTATGGCAGGATTTATGCTCTTTATGTCGAACGAATCTACCGTTATGTTTACTACCTGGTCAAAGACAGGATGACGGCTGAGGATGTGACTGAAGAGGTCTTTATCAAGGCCTGGAAGGCTATCGGCAATTGCAGGGGCAGGGAAAAGACATTTTCTTCATGGCTGTATCGTATCGCTCATAATCATTCAGTTGAGATGATGAGGAAAAATCACAGAAATATTTCTATTGAAAAGGTGGATATAGCCACTGATTATAATCCGGAAAAGGAAGCGGAGGATAATCTTGAACTGCAAGATATACTCGAAGCCGTCAGGAACCTCCCGGAACAGCAAAAACAGGTGATTTTGCTAAAATTTCTGGAAAACATGGAAAACGATGAGATTTGTCAGATACTGGGAAAACGACAGGGAACAGTGAGGGCGCTGCAAATGAGGGCTTTGATCAATCTGAGAAAAAAATTCACCAGCGGGTCAGACAATTATGGCAGATGATGTCTTAGTCATACTGGATAAATGCCTGGAACGTATTCGCCGGGGTGAGACGGTTGAACAATGTCTGGCCGATTATCCGGAATTACGGTCTGAGCTTGAACCCCTGCTTAAAATGTATAAAAAAGTATCCTCAGTACAGAGAGTGACTCCCTCTGCCGAGTTCAAACAGCAGGCTTTCGTCCGTCTCATATCGAGAATTGAGAATGAAACCAAAAAGAACGATAACAGATTCAAGAACCGATTTAGTCTTGATGGCCTCAGACGGAGTCTTGTCTTTAAGACGCTGGCTCCCGTAACTATCGTAGCACTTCTTGCTTTGATTGTCTGGATAGCCTTGCCTGTATTTTCGCCAACACGTTTTTCAGCTAATGAAATTACCCTGAGCGTTTTAAGCGGCAGCGCTGAAATCCAGAGGAAAGAGGCAATCTATTGGGCGTCAGGTACTGATGGCATGAACTTGGAGGTGGGAAGCCGTGTCAGGACTCCGCCGGAATCACACGTACTACTGACTTTTTTTGACAGCAGTACTATTAAACTCGAGCCTGGAGCGGAGGTGCTGATTACGGAATCTGAGTATGTCGATAAAAAGTCAGTCTTAATCAGTCTAGTACAGGAACTTGGTAAGACCTGGACCTATGTAGCCCCGGGTAATAATCAAACGAATTTTACCGTACACACCCCTCATTGTGATGCAGTGGCTCAAGGAACAGCCTTCATTACTGAAGTCGACAGGAATGGAAAGACCAGATTTGCAGTTGCTGAAGGAGGAATAAAGGTAATCGAGGGAAGCCGGGAAGTTAAGGTTGAGGCTGATAAGCAGATTGAGGTAGAAGAAAGGATGGCTCTCTCAGAACCTCTACCCGTTCAGCCTTCTGAAAATGAACTGGTTATATCTACATTACTACCGGGCGTAGGTTCGGTTTGCGATCCTAACGGCGCCAGTACCGGCCATTTCCCGGATGGAGTGGCTTTCAACCAGATAACAAATTCCAGGTCAGTTTTTTCCACTGCCGGACAGGAGATCAAGGTCGGAGACCCTGTTTCCGGAGAATACCTTCTGGCTGTGCGTGGGTCCTCGGATGACGATATTCCGGTTGATATCCAGGCCAAAAGGAATGGGAAAGTGGTATTCCAATATAAAGAGACATTACGGGTCAAGACCGGAGAAGGCTGGATAATACGCATCAAAATGGATTTTACCGATCAAACTGACGTTAAGACTGGCGTTCTATCGGTTGAACCGCTTGCTGGCAAAGCCCCCGAAAATGTTAAAGAGCCCGTTATGGCCAAAAAATGGATGACTCCTGCTTTGCCTGCGGCATCTCAAGTTAAATTACCCGCTTCTCAACCTGTTACTACTTCGACGCCTG
>CAYLVC010000014.1:8032-18439 GCA_964387005.1 uncultured Dehalococcoidales bacterium
GGTTAAAGACCTGGCAGGGAACCGGATGAACGATGGCTATTCCTGGAGCTTCAAAACTATGCACAGCGAAGAAGATGACATCACTCCTCCGGAAGTCGTTTCCGTTAGTCCTGAAGACAATTCTGTGGATGCGGCTGTCAATCTGGCGGTCAAGGTTGTTTTTAGCGAGGAAATGAATGAAGAATATATCCTGGACAATAATAACTTCAGTTTGGAAGCAGGAGGCACAGGGGTTAGCTGCACTGCGACTTATGACAGAAATACCCGAACAGCGGTTTTTACTCCCGATGCAAGTTTACAATACAATACCACCTATACTGCCACGGTTGCAGCCGTGATTGCCGATATTGCTGGTAATCATTTAGCCGAAGGCTATAGCTGGAGCTTTTCCACCGGTACACCTTCACAGATGGTTGCTTTAAGTGTCATAGCTCCGGAAAAAATCTCCACAGGAAGCGTTTTTGATGTTAAAATCCATGTCTCTGAAGTGAATGATTTGAGTGCTTTTGAATTCGACCTTTCTTATGATGAAACAGTAATTCAAGTTGCTGATAGTGATGAAGCTGTTACCCAGGGGATTATAGGGATGGATCCGTTCATCTTCGAGAGCCTAACATGGTCTCTGATACCTGATGAAGAATACAAGATTAGGGTTTTAGGATTTGTCAGTAGAGAAGGAGTCAGTGGATCGGGTTATATTGTCAGTGTCCGTTTTAACGTGATCGGTTCAGCCGGACAGAGTAGTAGTTTGATTCTCTATAAAGCTAAAAAGAATACACGAACGAAAGATTATCTTTTTGATAGTAAATCCAGGACTATAGCTGCCGACGTTATCAGTGGTCTGGTGACGGTCTCACCTTGAAAAACTAAAGAGAGTTATCGTAGACGTTCTTTATCACCCAGAACATAAATGGGTGGTGTCTGGAAACATTATTGGTTAATAAAGTAACCCTGGCGCTGTCGGTAAGGATAGCGCCAGGGTTGTATTTATACCCCTGTCACACTTCAAGATTAGCCTGTTTTGGTGGACTTATTGCTTATATCTGTTATTGTTTGGGCTGAATCGCTTTTTTTAGGAAGGCATTGAGCACATCAATATCTCTGCCCTGTTCTTTGAGCATTGGGCGGAAATCCGGAACGGAGATAATATAGTCCTCTTTTTTCATCCCTTCAATCAGCCCGGCTGCCAGTTCATCAGGCGTTAAGAAACGGAATGAAGCCCTGTCGGTTTTAATTTTTTTTGAGAATGCTTCGTCCATGGCTCTCATTTTTTTTATGGTTTCTTCGCTGCCGACAAAACGGGCATTGGTGCCCATATCGGTAAGAACGCCGCCAGGGATAAGGCAGGATACTTTAATTCCAAGGGGACCCAGGTAGCCGAACAGGCATTCGGACAGACTTATAATACCGGCCTTGGTGACTACATAGGGTATATTTTGCAAACTTGCAGTATATCCCAGTGCCTGGATGGAAGAAATATTGACAATGTAGCCGCTTTTTGTTCCAAGGTAATGCGGCAGAAATGCCTGAATGACGCGGACGTAACCCATCAGATTTGTATTAACGAGATATGCCCAGTCCTCCATTTTGGTGTCCTCAAGCCGCCCTCGGATGCCGACGGCCGCATTATTCACCAGGATATCTATTTTTCCAAAAGCCTTAACTGCAGCCTCCGCCATTGCAAAAACATCAACATCTCTGGTAGTATCGCATTTTATCACCACTGCCCGGCGCCCCAGCGCTTCTATCTCTTTTTTAACTCCGTCGAGTTTGGGTACGTTGCGCGACGTTAAAACAATATCAACCCCTTCTCTGGCCAAAGCAAGAGCAATTCCTTTTCCCATGCCTCCTGATGAACCTGTTACAACTGCAGTTTTACCCTTGAAATCCATGATACCTCCTCTTATCCCTTCGTTATTTGTTGTTGAAAATCAAACATCGGCTATTTTTGTGGATACGTCTTCTATTATTATTATGGATAGTAGATGTGAATATCAAGAAAGCCTCAATTGCACAACAGGCGTCACCTGCGCAAAGTGAAGTATAATTGGAGCTTTCTTATCTGGAGTCTGTCTCTGCAGGCATGGTCATTGTGTGTAAAAATACTCATTTTCGGTGACAAAATAACCCAGCAAAAACCAGTTCATAAATAATTGTTACCTCTCAGATTGGGCGTTATCATAAAGTGCGGAATGATCCAATAAGTATGTAGAGGGGGGTATGTATGAGGTTGTCTATTAAGGCAAAACTACTGGGTGGATTCATGGTAACGGTATTATTACTCATAGGCATTTTCAGTGTTGCCTATATTGGTCTGGAAAACGCAGCCAGAGACGAAAAAACTGTGTTTACCCAGACCCAGGAGGATTTTCAGTGGGCCCAGATGCGGGCTGCCATTAACCGTCAAATTTCTTATATGCTGGCTTACGGTTTGACGACAGGTGACAGCTGGATTACGCTGCGTGAACAACAGGCTGCCCTTGCGCAGGATTGTGTAGTGGCGCTGGATCCGTTGATTAGTACCGAACGAAGACCTTTGTATGAAACCATTGTTCAGGAGAAACAGGCAGTTGAAGAAGTTGTCGTAAAAACGATGACGGTTTACAAACAAGAGGGAATCGAAGCAGGGAATGCTATGCTGGGCGAACTGGCAAAAGTGAATAATAAACTCACAGAGGATATCGGTTATGCCAATGATACCTCTCATGCTAACTCACTTGCAGCCCATGAATCAGTTAATGATGCAAAGACCAGGTTCATTCTTATCATGGTTGGAATCGCAATCCTGGCAATTTTAATTGCCGTTTCACTGGGATTGCTGATTTCGAATAATATATCCTCTGATATCAAGAAATTGAACAAAGCCTTGAAGACCATTGCAGCCGGGGACCTTACCCATGGCATTGCTATCAAGTCCAGAGATGAACTGGGTGATATGGCTAATTCATATAACGAGATGCAGAAACAACTCAGCACCCTGGTTGCCCAGCTGAAGGAAAATGCCAACCAGTTGAGCACTGCCAGTGAACAGCTGTCCACAGCTGCCAGACAGTCCAGTGAAGCTACTCAGCAGGTAGCCACCAGCAGCCAGGAGATGGCTAAAGGCGCACAGGAACAGTCTACCAATACTCAGGAAACCTCTAAATCTATAGCTGATCTTTCTGAAGCGATAAATCAGTTGGCCAGAGGCTCCAGACAGCAGTCTGAAGGCGTAAACAAGGCCGTTGCTTCCATATCCCAGGTGGCCAATACTCTCACAGAAGTGGCGAAGAATGCGGATGAGGCAGCCCTTGGAGCCAAACAGGCGGCCGACTCAGCCCAGGAAGGGGCTGAAAATGCTCGTCAGACTCTCAGTGGAATGAATAAAATAAAAGCTTCCACCGGAGAGGTATCGAGAAAAATCGAAGAACTGGGAGCCCGTTCTGCGGAAATCGGAAAGATAGTTGCAGTGATTGACGATATTGCAGCCCAGACCAACCTTCTGGCTTTGAATGCTGCTATTGAAGCGGCTCGGGCTGGAGAACAGGGCCGGGGATTTGCAGTAGTCTCGGATGAGGTCAGAAAACTGGCGGAAAGAACGGCTACTGCCACTAAAGAGATAGCCGATTTGATCACTAATGTCCAACAGGGAGTTAAGGAAGCCACCCATGTTATGGATGGAGGTAATACTGCGGTTGCTGAAGGTTACGACCTGGCTGTAAAAGCGGGACATTCGCTGGAACAGATACTGGAAGCTTCAGTTCAGGTCAATACCCAGATCAATCAGATTTCATCTAAAGCCCAGCAGGTGAATGTTGCCACCAATGAACTGGTTAAAGTCATTGATAGTGTGGGCAATATCACTGAAGCCAATACAGCTGCTGCCCAGCAGATGACCGGTGCAGCCACCCAGGTTTCCCGGTCTGTAGAAACGGTGGCCGGGATCGCAGAAGAGAACAGTGCGGCGACTGAACAGGTCTCTGCCTCCGCCGAGGAAATGAGTGCCCAGGTAGAGGAAATTGTTGCCTCATCACAAACCCTGAAGGAAATGGCTGTCGTTCTGGAAGAGAGTGTTGCGATGTTCAAGGTGGAAACTGGTAAAAACATACCGTAATCATAACAGGAGAACAGAAAACAGGATAAATACCGGGAACGGGTAACAAAATCCGTTCCCGGTACTGGTTTACAGAACCGGAAGAAATGTCCGGTAAGAGCGGAAAATACCGGTGCAATACATCACAACCAGGTATTTCTGGGAGGAGAGTTTTTAAGAGGCTTTAAAATAAAAGCCAGAACAAGAGCTGCCAGGCTGATGAAAGTACAAATCAAAAATGCTGTCCGGTAGCTGTCAGAGGCGTCAACTACCCTGCCGGTAATATATGGGCCGAGTGCTGCACCCAGGGTGAATCCGAATCCAACACAGCCGAACAAAAGTCCCAGGGATTTCAGTCCGAAAAGACCTGCTGTCAGGGGAGATTGTGAACTGGCCATTCCTCCCTGGGCTATGCCGAAGACTACGGCAAAAACAAAGAATGACCAGGTTGTCCTGATCCCCGGCAGCCAGAATGACAACGCTGCGAATACTGCAAATCCGAAAATAAACATGATTCTGTTGCCAACTTTGTCGGCAGCCAGTCCCAGTCCGATTCTTCCCACTATTTGCAGCCCTCCAATAGTTGCCAGAATCGTAGCAGCTGTAGTGGCTGAAATCCCCGACCTGAGAGCATCAGGTACTATGTGTATGTTTACCGCACTGGAACAAAAACCGTAACTGAAGAGCAGAATAAAAACAAACCAGAATTGATATGAATGAACTGCTTCTTTTAAAGAAAGTCCCGGAACGGTTATCCGGGTTCTGTTCTCCGGCCGAATTATTTTATCATCCCGGGAATAATTCGAAGCGGAAGGATCGCGCCTGAGGAATTGAGCGCAGGCAGTAGTGATCAGCAGGATTATTACTCCAAAAATCAGGAAAGTTGTTCTCCAGCTGTAACTGATTATCAGGTGGTTTGCGACAGGAGAAATAATCAGTATTCCAATACCGACGCTGCTGATCACCAGACCGGTCATCAGGTTTCTACGGGTTGAAAACCAGCGGGGAATGATGGATACCAGCGGAGCGAATAACCCCCCCATGCCAATTCCGACCATCAGACTGTAGAAAACAATAAATTGCCAGAAGGAGGTCACTGTGGGAATCAGGCAATAACCCAATCCAACAAGAATGCATGAAATAGTTACGACGACTCGTGGGCCGTATCTGTCAACGATTCCTCCCAGTATTATATTGAACAGGCCTTCCATGATCATTGAGATCGAGAATACCAGGGATGTTGCAGCATTGCTCCATCCAAGTTCGGAGGACATGGGAGTAAAAAACACACCGTAGCTGAAACGCAGCCCGTAGATGATCAGGATTATACAAAATGCCAGAATGGCTATGATATACCCGTAGTATAACCTGTTATTTGTATTCCCGGTCGGGATTGAAGTTTGCTCTTTTGTCATAAGTTTGAATATTATCCTGTCAGAATCAGGTGAAGAAATACAATAAGGCAATAACTCCATGTACAATTACCAGCAGCCAGAATACCCACCATATATTACAATGCGACTTGAAGAATCGTTTATACTTAGCATTGTTCATAAGCTTGCTGGCTGGTTTCCATGCAGGAAAACAGCGGCATGATAAAAATATAAAAAGACCCACTAATGCGCTGAGAACGCCCAGAATTACTATTAAACGAACGGCAATTGTATAAAATCCATCCATATGTTCCCTCTCAAACAACATTTATCTGTAATATCAGGGGGCTATTTCTCCGTATCCCTTGCTGGTGTGTTTTAAAGTGGTGCTGTCACCGGAACCATAAGCCCAGATGATTTTGTTGGCTCCTTTTTTTACAGGGATATCGTATTTGTCGCCTGTGTCAAGCAGCCTCTTGAATTCAATGGTAGTAGACCCGCCTTCCTCTTTCCCTTCGTACAGCAGGATGTCACTTGTTCCACCCAGTTCTGTATCCTCGGGATGTGACCCGGTATTGTCAGTGCAATACAGATCCTGGATTTCAGCTTTTCCGTCATTGACGAAGCCGAGCACCATATCTGAGTCTTTCATTCTTGAACCAGGCTGTAACGCCATCGATACCCAGCCGCTGGTATTAGCCTTTATCCCGATGTACATAAATTGATCATCGCTGCGCCAGTGAACTGAGTAGGGGCCATAGCTGTTAAATCCGGAGTATTCTCCTTCTATGATCATGCCGTCCGGCGCCCAGTCAAGTTGTGCCGGTGGAGTTTGTGCAGGGTTCGGCGAAACGGTTTGTGCGGGCATAGATACCGGAGAGGATGAGGAAGAAGAAGTACAGCCGGTAATGTATATCAGCACAAAGGCAAATGTTATGCTGGCTGTGAAAATAACAAATCTGAATTTCATATTGACCACCTTACAGATAATCTGAAAAATTACTCCTGGTTGTTAAAAATAGCCCCTTGCCGGGTTTCCGAACGTCTTTATCCGTGAAATTTGAGAAATTCTCTCGTTTTTTTATTTTATAATAACATATTCTTCAATAGTATAAGCCGGGCCAAAATCAGTAATGGACTTGTACTCAACATAACAACAATCGAAGACATATTAAACAACCCTGCAAAATAGTAAGCATTAACGTGGAGGCCGGAATAGGCATGATTCTCCTATAGGAGCAATGACAATTTTAAGGGAAAAGGTTAAATTAAGGTTATCATTAAACATATTATCGACCGGAGCAGCTATTGAGCGATCTGTTTTCTGAGATAAAAATCAGAAATGTAAAGATAAAAAACCGGATTGTAATGCCGCCTATGGCTTGTTCAAAATATACCGGTGAAGATGGGGTTTTTACAAGGGAAAACATTGAACGTTACCGGGACAGGGCAAGAGGGGGCGTGGGACTGATTATATTCGAGGCAGCCTGTATTAACAGAAACGGCCGTTTTTCCAACTCCCAGCTGGGGCTCTGGTCGGATGCTCAAACTAAAGGTTTCAGGCGGGCGGCAGAATTTTGTCATGAATATGAATGCAGGGTGCTGGCCCAAATTCATCATGCCGGTCTGGCGGCTATAACCGGAGAAGCTGCCGATTTCGTGGCTCCGTCTGATTTCCAGGGATTGTCCAGGTCAAACCAGTTTGTTAGGGCAAGAGCTCTTACCCGCGATGAAATATCTGTGCTCCAGGATGAATTTACGGCAGCAGCTGTCAGAGCACAAGAGTCCGGACTTGATGGTGTTGAACTGCACGGCGCTCACGGCTATTTAATCAGCCAGTTCCTTTCTCCGCTGGTAAATAAACGCCAGGATGAATACGGAGGAAGTCTGCCTAACAGGACCAGGTTCGCTTCCGAAATTATCTCAAAAATCCGCAGGGCGGCAGGACCGGACTTTATCATTTCCTGCCGTATGGGCAGCAATGAACCGGATCTCGAAAGCAGCATCCTGATAGCCCGGGAGCTTGAAAAGGCGGGAGCAGATGTGCTGCATATTTCCACGGGAATGACTGATTTTATACCGGGAGAGGTTTCCGATATACCTGTACCAGCCCACTTTCACTATAATTCGACCGTATACCGGGGCACAAAGATAAAGGAACAGGTCAAAATCCCCGTTATCGTTGTTAACGGAATTCAGTCTCCGCTGGATGCGGACTACCTGGTGAAAAACAACTACGCGGATTTTGTTGCAATCGGGCGGGCATTGCTGGTTGATCCGGAATGGGCTAACAAAGGACAAAAGTACCAGAAAATTACTCCCTGCCTGCGCTGCAAAACTTGCTCTTACCACGGCAGAAGCAGCAGCTGTCCCCAGTTAAAAAAGAAGAACAACTACTACTAGTTTTCCGTCTTGACATAACCGGAGATTCCTCCGAAATGGTTATAATTTCTTGCGTTTCCATCTCCCTGCCCTGAAATAGGCGGCATAGGCCAGTGCTCCCACCAGGAAACCGGTTACTATAGCCCACCTTACGCCCAGCGCTCCCATGTCCGTGAATCTTGACAACAGATAGGCCAGAGGCAGTTGTATTAACCAGAGCATCGACAGGGAAATAATCATTGGCACCAGTGTATCACCGGCTCCTGAAATACTGTTCTGCAAGATGTTGACAATGCACATCCCAAGATAACCTGCAACAGCTATTCTCAGGAAGCTGACACCAGTTTTTACAAGGTCAGGTTCTACATTAAAAAGCCCTATTATTTTCTCTGCCCACACCAGTAATATCAATGAACAAATAATCATGAAACCCGCTACCAGACCTGTTGCCATCCAGCCGCTTTTTGCCGCTTGTGCGGGCTGTCCTGCTCCGAGGTTTTGTCCAACAAGCACACTGGCCCCTGTGCCCATGCCCATGCCCGGGGTGTTAATAAACATTTCGATCCTGGAAAGCAAGTTATGGGCGGCCAGTGCCAGAGTTCCAAAAGGAATCATAAAGGAAACCATCACCAGGTCTCCGAAAGCTTTACTTAGTCCGGACACGGAAGAAGGTATGCCTATTTTCAGTATGCGCCATATGATATGGAGGTCAGGGTAAAAGTCTCTCAGACACAGCCGAAGGCGGGTTTTACCGGAAAAAAGGACCCATAAGCAGAGAAACATCCCGAGCCCTGTCGTTGTAATATATGTTATGGCGGCGCCGGTGACTCCCATTTGCGGAAAAATCCACCAGCCCAACACAAGGAAAGGACAGAGGCCTGCATTAACAATCCTGATGACGATGGCGATTTTAAGCGGTGTTATTGAATCTCCGGAAGCCTGCATCACTGAAAATGATGTTATCCAGATAGCTTCAGTCAGCCAACCTGACAGGATCAGGCGCAGGTAGGCTACACCTTCAGCTACTGCATCAGCCTCAAGACCAAAAAGACCAAATAGAGGTTGGGTAAATAGAAGACCGGCTGCCAGTACGATAATTCCATAAACGATGCTGATTACGAAACTTTGACCGGCTATGCGATTGGCGGCAGCCAGATCTCCACCTCCAATGTAGCGGGCTATCATAGCTCTTTCACCGAAGCCCAGGCCGGTTTTCATCGAAACCACCAGCAAAACCACGAACCCCCCCACTCCCACTCCTGCAATTGAAGCTGGCCCCAGCCTTCCAACCCAGATCATTTCCAGGATCAGATTAACTGTATAGAGGGCGCCAAGCATTATCACAGGCCATGAAAGCAGCAAAAGATTAAGAATAATACTGCCTCTGGTCCAGTCTTTGCCGATAAACCCGCCTCTACCTGGCGACCCTATATTTTTTTCCAAATCTGCCGGATAATCATTGTTCAGAGTTTACCACCTTTTAACCAAATTGTCCTGTATTTTAGTGATGGTATCTGCCAACTACTTTCCTTGCCCGTGTGTATTAATTGAGAAAAACCCAGAACAGATTACCAGGCATCCACTAATTTACCGGGGCGCTTTTAACACTGTTCATTGTCGCTGATAATAATGTCAAGCTTTACCTGGATTTCCAGTTATTTCCAATCAGTCGCGATATATGGAGATGGGATGGCAACCTTGTTTTTCAGGTAATCTGATCCACTATTAATTTCCATTTTTCTTAAAATAATTAAAATTTCCCTTTTACCCGATATAATGATATATAGGATGTATATCAAATACGCATATCTAAATAGATATAGTATATCTTTGTCTGATTTTTATTGCATACGTGCGATTGTTAAGTTCTTTTTTCACTGCCATGGAGGGACAGGGGAGAATGTCCCTCCATTTTTTTTCGTTGAATATTTGAATACATTAGGAGAAAATGTAAGTCAAAATATAGGAGGACGATATTTGAAGAATGTAGTTGAAACCTGACTCCGGTTGGTGATCTGTTTCGCCATCCTGACATGAGATCAATCTAGTCCTGAATAAATAGATAGGGAGGTTTTCAGTTATGGATTGGGAAGGAATATTTATTGAACCTTTGCGGGGTTTCTTTGATTCTATCTTGCATTACTTGCCGTACGTAATAGGTGCTTTAGTGTTACTGCTTTTAGCCTGGATATTGGCTAAAGTACTGAGGAATCTTGCGCGCAGGCTTATGCGGGCTACCGGTATTGATAAAAAACTTGGCAAGGGCGGCAATGTCAATGATCCCGCTCAATTTCCAGTGGCCAATGGTACCGGTACTGCGGTGTGGTGGATCGTATGGATATTTTTCATACTGGCGATCATGCAGGTGCTGGGATTGAAGGGTGTTCTATCTTCTGTTACGGTACTGTTTGAAAAGATCTTTGCAGCAATACCAAATATATTGGCGGCTGTAATAGTCCTCGTGATCCTGTATTTTGTCGCCCGTCTTGTGGCCGGGCTGGTAACGAAGCTGCTGACCAAAATCCGTTTCAACGAGCTGCCGGTCAAGCTGGGTCTGAGCAGTAAACCCATCGAGGGAGG
>CAYLVC010000014.1:18539-20034 GCA_964387005.1 uncultured Dehalococcoidales bacterium
GTTTCAACGAGCTGCCGGTCAAGCTGGGTCTGAGCAGTAAACCCATCGAGGGAGGGGGGTCTCCTTCAAGTGTGGTGGGTTATATCATTATGATTATAATAATGCTCTTTGCTGTTATAATGGCAGCCGATTTGCTGGGTTTTACTATTGTAACCGAAATGATATCCCAGTTCACGGAGTTCCTGGCGCTGGTTATTCTGGGTGTGGTGGTTATCGCTATAGGTATCTTTGTAGCTAACCTGGTGGCCAATATTTTGCATGCAGGAGGGAGGTCCCCAACTTTGATATCTCTGGTCCGGGTTTTCATAATAGTACTAAGCATAGCTATTGGACTGCGGGCCATGGGGTTTGCCAACGATATCATCATAATGATATTTGGCCTGATGTTGGGAGCAATAGCAGTAGCCGCGGCGCTGGCCTTTGGGTTAGGAGGCCGAAAAGCTGCTGGTCAGGTGTTGGAAAAGTGGACAAAACATTCGGATACAGCACAGCCTGTCTCAACTCCTGACGAAAAAAATGACAAGACGTCTTGACAGTTATACAATAGTCAACTAAGGTAAATTGAACTTGATGGACACCTAAGTCTGGATTCACGATCCATACTTTGGTGTCCAGTTTATGTGTAGGCTTATAAAGGAACACGGAATTATTGTAAAAGGTACCCGCGTAAGATCTTTGTTCATTCAGATTAGGGAGATCATAATATGGAATATGCTCAGACCCCTGCAAAAAAGCACATTATCGAATGGATAGAATCTCCCCAGGCGGAGATCTTCCGGATATCTGACTCAATCTGAGAATACCCTAAGACCTTGGAGTTGTCGAAACCTTTCTGGAGGACCGGATCAATCTTCCCGCTTTCTTCCATCCAATAAGCTTTTTTTTCTTGCCGCAGCTATTCAGAACGCAGGTACTCTACCTTTGCCCGAAAATACACGTTTCCTGGTCAGTTTATAGTATAGGGGTTTACATAAATTTGTTTTTTGGATACAAAACAATTCGTGTATGAATACCTAAAACGATGTGTCTATAAGATTGACAGACTGTGATATAATTATTACAATGATTAATCGATTTGCATTTCCTATGCTTTCCTCTATCTTAAGCAGAAGAGAGTTTGAAGGTGAGATTCAAAATATAGTTAAGGCATAAACAACTATACATTTATTTAAAAGGACGTTAAAACTGCTTATTTTTACTGGCTTTCTAATAGGTTAATGGATGTTTAACAAGAAAATACAAATGACAACGGAGGGAAGACTGTTTTAACACATAGCCGTTGAGATATCCGGGGTACTTTTTCAACAACCTGTTATCCCTTGAATTCTCGTTCATAATTCATGTTAGATCGTGAATTTTAATGATAATCGATTATTAATGGATATGAATAGAGGAGGTTGACGTTATATGAAAAAGTTGCTCGTATTTATGGTGGCCTTATTAATTCTGGCGATTCTTATGTCAGGATGCGCTTCAACAACTACAACAACCAGTG
>CAYLVC010000015.1:0-19396 GCA_964387005.1 uncultured Dehalococcoidales bacterium
ACCATAGAACTCAGGCATCTGAAAGCGGTTGGAAGCCAATTCGCAGCTTTCGATCCTGCGTAAATTAAAATGAAAACAATTAACACCTTCGTGCCGCCCACATGGTATGTTCTCTAGATATAGCCATTTCCGCGTTTGTTACAAAGGAGGACAGTTGCTCTTCGTTCTGGATTTTGCAAGATTGTTCATAGATAAAACTAAGTTCCTGCGCAGCTAGTCCATAAGATTGGGCTAATTCTTCATTTTTTCTCATCTGAGTCCAGGCAATAAAAGCAGCAGCGATTGTTGTTAGAATACCAGTCAATTGAATTGGAGAATTTGTCCAAAAAACCATTGATATGGCGGTGACAATAGCTAGTGTTTGAGACATAAATGTTCCATAGAAATACCTATTTGCTGATTTCAGATTATTTCGGGATTTTTCATTATACCAATCTCTTTGGTCGCAAATCCGATCAGCCATGTAAATATGTTTCCGTTTTTCAGTAACTTGAGCCCTTATAGTCCTCATCTTTTCGGTGATTAATTTACTTGTCTCATATTGGAGACACAAAATTGCAGCGAACTTTTTTCGTTCATCCAATATTGCTTTCAAATCCCTGAGAAAATATTCATCAGCTGAGGAACCAAGTGAAATTGCATATGGATCAGAGCCGGTAATATAACGCCAGGTTAGAGTTTTCACAGATTCGGCAATGGCTCGACCATCATACCAATTTTGTTCAAGCTTAGTGTTACGAATAAATAAAGTAAAATATATTCCAATAGCCAAAAGGATAGCACTAATTATTGCCAATACCAACTTTGCGAAAGTGTTTTCTAAAAATATTGATCCTACTATAGCAGCAACTATCATAAGTGTTAAATTAAAGAAGGTAAATTTAACGAATTGATTTTGATCGTGCATTGCAGCTTTATCCGCAGCTCGATATGAAGCTGGAAAATCATCGAAAGACATTTTCAGGTTCGTGTTCATGCCTTGTGGCTCCTGTTGTTTCCAAAAACTTTACTGTGTCTAACTATTTAGAATCTCGTCAATAGTCTGAAATAGGTTATTACGAAGTTTGTTTAATCCATCTAAGTCATTCGTATAAGTTATATATCTTAAACCGCGCACGTCGAAAGCTATAGTATCGATATTTTGTGTAAGTAAAATTACATCTTTTCCGACAGTATGAGCTATTCCCAATTCATAAAGCACATTAGGGTTCATTCCAGTGCAATCAGCAATAATTATTCGGGATTCATTTATGCCTTGCCAGATATCCTCTATAATATCGGGTTTTTTCATATCATCACCCCTAATCGAACGAATACGTTTCTCTTCCAAAATATCCCTTATTAGAGTGTTAATAGAGTCCGACCAGGGCTGACCGAAAGGCATTAATATAAAATATTGATCGTTCTTCACCTTAAAATTGCGTCCCCTCCATCGTGGCCGCAAGATCATGTCTATGGGCATTTCGGAAACATCAAATTTGAACTTAACTTCGGAAGCTATTCTTTTTCGTATATCAGCCTTAGCTTCACCCGTCAATGTGTTTAAAGCAGATTCCCGCTCAATGCAATAAGTTGTGAGGCCGACAAGTGCAAGAGAAGTTTCATCAATATCTCGCCATCCATGTCCAGGTTGCCAATCCTGCTTTTCAAACCAATCCAGAAGGAATTCGTTAAATTCGGGATCAAGGAGGAACATATTTCTCTCTTTCGGTGTTCCTGCAATGCCCAAAAGTGCATGTCCAACCATCCACGGTTGATCTCCCCATAGGCTCTTTCTTTTACGGGTTTTCAAATAGCTTTCTCTCAGATACGACAGACTCTGGTCGATTGCCGAATTGAAATATCTGGAATCTTTTTCTATTAAATTCAGACATTTAACAATTTCATTAAGTGCTGATAATAGAAAAGCTGTGTAATGGGTTGAGATCAAAATACCTTCAGCTGACCGAAGACCCAAAACCCATTTCATGCTTCTTACTATTCTTCGCGAAAAAAGAGAAGGGTTCATACTCGAAGCCAGCAATGCAGTAATAGCCCATAAAGTCTCCCATGGTTCAGCATCCCAGTTCTCTTTTAAAGCTGCGAAGTCAACGAGCCAATTCGTTAACTTATCAATGTAATGAGCCGATTCAACTTCACCGCCTTTTGCGAATGCGATTAAAGCCAGAGAAGTATCCCAGACTTCATGATTAAAACAAAGAAATCTGCCATTTTGATAGGCTTCTTTCGTAGCTAACATTTTTTGAAGACAATACTGAATAAATCGTGGATATAGTTCTCTTAGACCACATTCGCACATTGACCATAGCGCTACGCAACTAATTCTAGTGTCTCCCCAAGAACCCAAGCCTGACTTACCCTCAACACAAAGAAATTCATTACCCCGAACGACGAGGTTTCGCATGCGAGACTGTTGCTCCAGACAGTTGAATCTATCTCCTATCAAGATAATCACCTCTACAACAACATTACAATAATACTTATCGTATACTAAACAATAAACTCAAAAAAGTAAATGGGTAGTAGTACAATTTTCGATGAGTTCAGCCTTTCTAAAGAAACTGACTAAATTGATCCCTGTCCAGACAACGGAGACTACCTCATTCCGATTCGCTCAGCCTGAAATCGGCTGCGAGTTTATCAGCCACTTCATGCTTGGCTTGTTCCTGTCCATCTCCAGAGATTTTGAGAAAAGGCAGCATTATGGTTTGAAAATCCGGTATAGTCATTCCAACTCTCCTGAACTAAATTCAGTCGGCGGTCAACCTGTTTAATTACTCCCCGCTTTGGCATAAAGATGTTTTTGGAATCCGATGAATGTTCTGCGGGCTTTTTCAGTACTGCCTAGTATCTTTAAGGCATCTTCCAGCGCTTGATATTTCAGAGTCAACAACTCAGGCAGTTTCTCCTGGTCCAGCTCTTCCACACCGCCTTCAATGTACTTGTTCAAGACAAATTCCAGAAAATCCTTCTGCCTGTTTCAATATTGTCAAAAATATTCCCTTTTGATTAACCAAATTATGCTATCTGATCACTATGCCTACAAGTCAGTTGCATTGATACCGCCAACATCTCCCGGGGCGTTCTTGAAAAGGTGTCTGCGTGTGCCAGATATCCCCGGAATCGAAACATCGAACTTGTTTAGAATATCTCCCCGCTTGCGGAAAATAGATTGGGAACCGGCGACAATCACCCTGGCGAAGAATGGGTGCAGGCAGGGCCAGGTTCCGCCGGAAAAAGGGTCTGGATTCCGGCTTGCACCGGAATGGCCGCACCGGAGTCAGCTCGTTATCCTCTTTCTCTCCCATCCCTTCCACTCCTTGCCTGGAACTCAAATCATTGATCGCTATTTGACCGGCTTTGTATGCCGGTTGATGCCGGTTTGATCGGCATTTTATCGCCTTTGATCGGCCTTTGTTTTCTACTATTTCCGTTCCCGTTTTTCTCCAAAAACGGCCACCGAACGCTTGACTGCATTAGAACATATGTGCTATACTCTGTTGTTTATTTGTGGAGGATGCTCTTTACCTCCGCCGGCACTTTAATAATTTAATAGGCCTGGCTGTTAAAAGGTTCGAAAATAAGAATCCACCCCACCCTGATGATGCTGCCCGACAGGTGTAGAAGAATTGTCGGGTTGCTCCAGCATGACATCCACATAGGTCCAACAATTGAATAACGAATCTTTTTACACTCGGGTCAGGGATTTGTTTCCCGATATTTTGAAGCAATTCCTCCGGCCTTTTCCTGGCATATTCTTCGTCCGGCCTTCGGTTTGAGGCCTTACCCTTCGTCTCAGGACTAAAACCCCATAACAAATAATTTGCATTTTTGCTAAAACAAATCCAGTCGGCGGTCATCTCTCCGTTAACCTTCCCCCTCTCGTAACTCGAAACTGTAAACTCAAAACTGTCTTTTGTTACCTGTTTGTGAGAACTGCTGCCGTTTTGTTACACCGTTGTGAATTTGCCTCTGCTATTATGAAAATACTTCAGTCAAGGGTTCGCCCCCCATGACAGGAGCTAAGGTAAAAAACGGTCAGGCCGGTAGAAGACAGACTGCCGGTCTGATCTGTTTTTACCGAAATTTCCAGTCGTCTATACAAAAGTTGTCATCCGCAGCCTCTTCCCCGCACGGCCCGATTTGATATTGACGATTGGCTGGATTAAGATTAGTTATATTCAAATAAAAGGAGTTGCCGGGTGGCCCTTGGTAAATACATGCGATTGCTGTTGATCGCTCTGGACATCTGCCTGCTGGCCTACATCATCTCACACATGGTCTACCGCATTTTGCCGGTTGGCGAACCTGTCTTCTGGGCAGCGGTTTTGATCGAAATAGGCCTGGCCTGGCTGGCCTATAAACTATGGATGCGCTCGCGTACCTCCTCTTCCTGGAACCTGGATAAAACGCTGACTATTATTCTGGTCCTGGTAGCTGCCGCCTGGCCTTCACTGATGCGCTATACCGGCTCCCGGCTGCTCATTCCGGCCACTACGGTTGATGTGATATTCTTCTTTGCAGCCCTGACGTTCTTGATCTACAGCAGCTTCATTATCAGTCCTCCCCTCAATACCAGGAAAACGAAGCCGTAAACCACCGGGCAGCATAATACGCTGTCAAAAACACTCGGTGTATTGCCGCCTGCCCGTAATAGTTCTGAGCCGGGGGATAGGCGTAATCTCATCTTTTAAGGAGTAAACAGATGCCGGACTTTTTGAACATCGCCTGCAGCGAAGCCGAACAGGGCATGAAGACAGCGGACGGCGGCCCATTCGGTGCAGTCATAGCGAAAGACGGCAAAGTGATCGGGCAGGGACATAACCAGGTGATTTCATCCCATGATTCCACTGCCCACGCCGAGATCATGGCCATACGTATGGCCGAACAGGCCCTCGGGACACACGATTTGACAGGTTGTGACATTTACACCACCTGCTTCCCCTGCCCGATGTGCCTGGGAGCAATCCTCTGGGCCCGGATATCCAGGCTGTATTACGGCTGTACATCCCAGGAAGCTGCCGCTGCCGGTTTCGACGACCAGGCTTTTTATGAGGCCTTCTCAAACCCCGGCGCCCTTGAGTTTTTGACCCTGGAACACACCGGCAACCCCTGTTGCCGTTCGCTTTTTCAAAAGTGGCTGGCCATGGAAGACCGTATTATGTACTAATACCTGGTTGCGAAAACCCTCTCGTGTACATTTCTCTTCCGGCGGGTGCTATAATCAGTGGCAAACAGATCGTTTTAATTTAGGCAAAAAGGGAGGAAGTGAGCATGAAAGTAATGGTACTGTCAGGAAGCCGCAACAGGCAGGGTAAAACCGCCGAAGCCATCAATGCTGTCTGCCGGGGTGTGGCTAAAGGCGGGGGCGATTCAGAGGTGGTATTCTTAACCGAACTCAAGCTGGAACGCTGCCGCCAGTGCAACGCCGATGGCTGGGGAATATGCCGGAGCGAACACCGCTGTATTATCGAGGATGATTTTGCCGGGCTGGAAAGCAAGATCAAGGCTGCCGATGTCCTTGTGCTGGCCAGTCCTGTCTATTTCGGCGATTTAAGCGAGTCCATGCTGGCCTTTCTGACCCGCTACAGGAGGGTCCATTTTATGCCCGGCGGCCCCGGTACGCCCGGTTTTGTGGCTAAGCCTGAGATTAAACCGGCTGTCGGCCTGTGTTATGCCGGAGGCAGCGGCAACGGCACTACATCCTGCTGCGCCAACCTGGAGAAGATCATGCAGCATTGCGGATTCGATGTCGTGGATATGGTCCCTGCCCGCCGTCAAAACCTGAACACCAAAATCCCGCAGCTTGAAATGGAAGGAGAATGGCTGGCCGGAAAACCCACCTCCGGCGGGCCCTGGATGTCTGGAAAATAAGAGAATGGCGGGCTGAAAACCCGCCATTCTGGCTTACATCAGGTCTTTCTCGCTGGCTTCAACCGCTTTCTTCAGCTCGGCATTCAGAGCCGGAGGCAGACCTTCGATATCCACCCGCAAAAAGCCCCTTACAATAGTCGCCGTGGCCTCCAGGCGGGTCAGGCCGCGTGACATCAGGTATTCAACCTCTTCTTCGGCGATTTTCCCTACAGCTGCCTCATGAGAGAGATCAATTCCGGCCAGGTTGCCTTTAAGCTCGGGGATAGCATAAATCGAGCCGCCCTGGCTCATTATCAGTCCCCGGCATTCCAGGTGGCCTTTGACATCGGGGGCATTCCCCTCAATATACCCGCGGGCAATAATATTGCCGCCTGTCGTAATTGCCCGTGAAATGACTTCTGTCTTGCATCCCGGCGCATCCAGGATGGTCCTGGAACCGATGTCCAGGTTCGAACCCTGCGGGGCCACCAGTATTGAGTTGAAACGGACTACGGCGTTCTCACCCACACAGCGGGCCACCGGGTTCATTTGCAGGGAGCCCACCGGCTTCATCATGGCATAATTGCTCATATAAAGCGCCCCTTCTTCCACGATCACACCGGTGCGGGGCCTGACGGCTACTTCGGGATGCCAGTTGTGAATCATGGTAAAGGTCACTTTTGCTCCCTTTTTGATGTAAAACTCGGATACTCCCAGGTGCAGACCGGGATCATTGCGGGGAGCGGTAGTGCAGCCGGTAATAATGTGCAGCTCGGAGCCTTCTTCTGCAATAACAATATTATGTACGTTCTGGACGGCCTGTTTTTTGGCCAGGTACAGGCAGGCCTGTACCGGATAGATGCTCTTTTGACCCGGCAGAGCGCGGATAAAATAACCGTCCGCCCGGTTGAGCTCCACCGCGGCGGTATACTTGTCCACATCCGGGGCCACCGCTTTCCACCAGTAGTCCTGGAGCCAGGTATACTTTTCCAGCGCTTCGCTTACAGCCATCACTTCCACGCCTTCCTGTTCGGCTGAAAAATGCACCGGAGTGTTGTCCATTTGCAGGAAAGTCCCGGACCTCTCTTTATGGTTATCCAGCATGATGCCGGAAGACAGCATTTGCTGCTTGTCCGGGACCGGCAGCGCGGACAGATCGCTTTGATAGGGCAGGTCTTTCTCGGGAATAGTATAGCTGTTCAGGTCGATATCCTCTCCGGATGCGGCCGGCTTGTTCGCGGCGGAACGCGCCTTTTCCAGGTCGCCCTTGTTTTGACCGCCAGCAGCTACTTGACGCATGTTATGCATTTCTTGTACCCTTTCTCCTTAATTGTCGCCAGCATTTCACGGGGGTCCCCCTCGCAGCCTATCATGCCGTCACACAGCACATAGCCTGTACGGGCATTGACATAGTCCAGGATATATCCCGTGTGGGTAATGATCAGCCCCATGCAGCGGCGGTTGCGTATCGGGCAGTCCTTTTCCAGCAGCTCATTGATCAGCTGGCCGATCAGCGAAATATTGACCAGGTCCACACCTGACTCCGGTTCATCCAGCAATACCAGTTCCGGCTTCTGGGCCAGAAGCTGCATCAACTCGGAACGCTTGATCTCTCCTCCCGAAAAGCCGTAGTTGATATCCCTCTCCAGGAAATCCGACAGGTCGGCTTTCTCCGCCAGGTGTTTGATGGTCTCTTCGTCGCCTTGTCCTTTCAAACAGGCGCCCACCATATCGTAAGTCTTCACACCCCGGATTACCGGAGGACGCTGAAAAGACATGCCGATTCCCAGCCGTGCCCTTTCATCCATATCCATATGGGTAATATCCTGGTCGTGAAAAATAATACTTCCGCCGGTAATCCGGTATTTGGGAAATCCCATAATGGCCGAGAGCAGCGTGCTCTTTCCTGCCCCATTGGGGCCGAACAATACATGAGTTTCCCCGGTTTTGATAGTCAAACTCACATCATGCAGAATTTCTTTGTTCCCTACCGTGACACTTAAATTCTTGATTTCCAGCATTATCAACCTCCATCCAGCGAATGGTGTTCCTTGACCGTAAACCAGCCCGCCGGATCTTTCAGGTATTCAAAATAGTCCAGCAGCACGGCGTGATGAGCGCTTTCCTCTCCCGCCAGTATGGTGTAATACTTCACTTCGATTTCCAGAGGGCTCACTTTGGCCTGCTCAAGATAAAAATCCCGGGTCTTGTTCTCCATCTCCATGGCGGTCTCGATAGCCGCTATTTCCGTTTCAGCGATTTTTACGTCTTTCATGGCGGCACCAAAAAGGGTCTTGAGCTCTTTCCCCTGATGTGGCGTAAAATCCACCTCAGGCCAGCTTTCTTTGGCTTGAAGAGCTTTAAAAATGGTTTCGAACTTTCTTCTATGGATATCCTCTTCCAGCGCCAGTGATTGAAAAAGCTTTTTCCCCAGGTCGTTCCCGCTGACTCTGCCGGCTTTCTGGTAGTACCTCTTCCCCTCGATTTCCATTTGTATCGCTGTCTTTAACGCTTGCAGACTCCTGTCTTGTCCTGTCATCACAAACCATCTCCTACGGTATTATGCTTCATTACTCTATACTACTATTCATTATATAATCCGGATGAAAACGTAACAGCCGTTAAGAATAGTACACAATACCCGGGTCAAAAATGCAAGCTTTAGTCATCGAGAAAGCTCCGAAATGTGCAGTATTGTATTTCAAAAGCTTTAACCCGGGTAAATTCCCATGGCGCCACAATATCCCTGCGAACGTTAAAAACAGTGTCCTTATAGTAAAAATAAATCCCGGTCAGCCCCGTTATTTCGAGGTTCCGTCTTCGTCATCGTGCCGACCGGGAGTTAACAGGCATTATATAGTTATTATACTATTATCCGGTACCACCCTGCTCCTGACTTCAAGTCAAATTATCAATGAAGCTGGAAATGAATAAAAATGGACGAAAAAACGGCTATAAGCTATAATACGATACTAGGAAAGGTGAAATGCCCGCACTATATGTTGTGGCTACCCCCATTGGAAATCTGGAGGATATAACCTTACGCGCTCTCCGTATTTTAAAAGAAGTGAAGCTGATAGCGGCAGAAGATACCCGCAAGACCCGTCAGCTTCTTACCTCTTATTCTATCCAAACGCCGACAACCAGCTATTTCGAGCATAACAAGCTGACCAAGCTGGACTATATAATAGACCGTTTACAGCACGAGGATGTAGCCCTGGTCTCTGATGCCGGTATGCCGGGCATATCCGATCCGGGATTTGAGTTGATATCAGCCGTAACAAAGCTGAACATCCCGGTTGTTGTCATCCCCGGGCCGTCATCAGTCCTGTCCGCCCTGGCAGTATCAGGTCTACCCACCGACAGTTTCCTTTTCCTGGGGTTCCTGCCGCATAAATCCGGTGCAAGGAGGCGTGCCCTTCAGTCCAGGGCTGCTGAAAAATCAACCCTGGTATTGCTTGAATCGCCTCACAGGCTGGCGGAGACCTTAAAGGACATGCTTGAAATTCTGGGAGACCGCCAGACAGCAGTATGCAGAGAACTGACCAAGTTATATGAAGAGGTATTCCGGGGCACTATAAGAATGGCCATAGAGCATTTTACAGCTCCCAGGGGCGAATTCACCCTGGTGGTGGCCGGGAACAAAGAGGCTGCTCCTGCCGCAGCAGATGAAAACAGCGTACAAAAACTACTCGAAATGAAACAAGCCGGTATAACAGCCAGAGAGGCCATTCAAAAAATGTCCGATGAGACAGGCCTGTCACGCAAAGAGTTGTACCGGGCATGGATAAAAAACATCAAGGGGGAAAGCAGTGCGTAGAGGATGTATTTCATTGGGGAACATTAAGTGCGATCAATGCCAGCGTACAATCCGTTATCCTGAGAGATATCTTTATCTTGAGGAATCTAAAGATAAGCATCAGATTCTTTGCATGGAATGCTGCCAGGAGAAAGGGCTGGTTAAAGCAGGTTCTAAAAAAGAGGATGCTGAATTATTGTTCGACTTGAGTAACGAATAATCTTACGGTATTATGGTAATGTATTTTAGTTAAACTTTCCGATCACCAGAGTACCCGCTCCAAATGGGCTGAATAATCTCACCAAAGCTGGTATTTTCCAGGAGTTGAATCATGGGTGAACGAATATTTATCGGGGTGGCATGGCCGTATGCTTCCGGACCCAGACACCTGGGTCACGTTGCAGGCGCCTATCTGCCGGCGGATATTTTTGCCCGCTATCACCGTCTTAAGGGCAACGAAGTACTGATGGTCTCCGGCAGTGACGAACACGGCACCCCCATCACCATTAAAGCCGAACAGGAAGGAAAGACTCCTGAGCAACTGGCGGAGTATTATCACACTCAATTTTTGGATACGTTCAACCGCCTGGGTATCTCTTTCGATCTGTATACTCATACCCATACAGCTAACCACAGCCGTATAACCCAGGACTTTTTCCTGACGCTTCTGAACAAGGGTTATATCTATAAAGACAGCGTTTTGCAGCCCTGGTGTCCCCAATGCCAGCGTTACTTGACTGACCGCTATGTTGAGGGTACCTGCCCGTTCTGTAAATTCACTGATGCCCGCGGCGACCAGTGCGACCAGTGCGGCAAACCTATGAACCCGGTTGACCTTACCGATCCCCACTGCCGTCTTTGCGGCTCAAAACCCGAATTTAAGAACTCGGACCACTTTTTTTTGAAGCTCAGCGCCTTTCAGGAGCAACTAAAGGAGTGGATCAAACCCAAAACCCACTGGCGCCCGAATGTCTATCAATTCACACTGCATTACCTGGAAGATGGACTGAAAGACAGGGCTATTACGCGCGATATGGAGTGGGGAATACCTGTACCTTTGCCCGGATATGAGGGAAAAAGGATTTATGTCTGGTTTGATGCAGTAATCGGCTATCTGTCCGCTGCTGTTGAATGGGCACAGAATGGCGGGGACGCCGACAAATGGCAGCCGTTCTGGAAAGACGAAACAACCAGGCACTACTATTTTATCGGCAAAGACAATATCGTTTTTCACTCAATAATCTGGCCGGCGATGCTGATGGGACACGGAGGCTTTAATCTGCCCTACGATGTTCCGGCTAACGAATTTTTGACCTTTGAGGAGAAAAAATTTTCCACATCGCGCAACTGGGCGGTCTGGGTGCCTGACTATCTTTCGAGGTATTCTCCCGATCCCCTGCGCTACCTGCTCTCTATTAATATGCCGGAGACCACGGATACTGATTTCTCATGGCGTGAATTCTACCGCCGCAACAACGATGAGCTGGTTGCCACTTATGGAAACCTGGCTCACAGGGTACTGACCTTTACCTTCAAGAATTTTGATGAGTCCATCCCGGTTCCTGTTGACCTGGACAGTGCCGGACAGGAATTGCTGGACAAAGCAGCAAAAACGCTGGAAGCGGCAGGTGGAATGATAGCTAAATGCAGCTTCAAGGAAGCGCTAAAGAATGCCATGGCGCTGGCGCAGGAAGCCAACCGCTACCTGGATACAAAAGCCCCCTGGAAGGCCATAAAAACGGATAAAGCAGCAGCAGGGACATCACTCTATGTGGCTATCTCGGTACTGTCCTGTCTTAAGACGGTATTATATCCGTTCCTGCCTTTCAGCTCGCAAAAGCTGCATGAATACCTGGGGTACAGCGGACAGATACAGGACAGCTCATGGAAATTCGTCCTGCCGCCGGCCGGGCAAAAACTGGTTGCACCCCAGGCTTTATTTACCAAACTGGATGAAAAAGAGATAGAGATCGAGAACAGCCGGCCGGAGCACACTCAAACTGATTAGAAAGGAAAGCATTTGGAACTGAGCCGGATTTATGCACCTATCCAGGTTGATCTGGAAGTTATTGAAGAAAATATCAGGTCAATCAGCCAGGTTGATTTCCCCTGGCTGGCAAAGCTGCTTAGTCACAGTCTGGGAGCCGGCGGAAAAAGAATCCGTCCGGCGCTGACGCTTCTCTGCGGTAGCTTCTATCAATACGACCTTGAAATCCTGAAGCACATGGCTACCGCCATCGAACTGATGCATACCGCAACTTTGATACATGATGATGCTATCGATAAATCTGATACCCGCCGCGGCAGACCGACGATATTCAAGCTATGGGGAGCGGACCCTGCCGTTTTGCTGGGAGATTATCTCTTCGCCAAAGCCGGGGTCACGGTTGCCGATACACACAATATCCGCGCCATCAGACTTTTTTCACAAACCCTGATGACCATCTCAAGGGGGGAGCTGAATCAGGCTGAAAATTCCTTTAATCTGAACCAGACCTTTGATGACTACATACAGCGCATTTTCGGTAAAACCGCTTCTCTCTTCTGCCTTTCCACAGAATCCGGCGGCATTCTAAGCCAGGCGCCCGAAGACTCCATCCGGATATTAAAAGATTATGGCTATAACCTTGGGCTGGCTTTTCAAATAGTGGATGATATCCTTGATTTTGTAGGGACAGAGGAAGAACTGGGAAAACCAGCCGGGTCCGATCTGGCACAGGGAACTTTCACCCTGCCGGCAATGCTGCTGAATCAAAAATATCCCGGTGACAACGCGGTGAAAACCTGGTTCGAGGACCGGCATGACAGCCGCAATATCCAGCGGGCTATTGAGCAAATCCGTAATTCCACCGTTGTGGAAGAGTGTTACCAGTCAGCCATGGGATACTGCCGCGCCGCTTGCCGGGAACTCCAGAAACTGGATCCCCGTCCCAGCCGCCAGTCATTATTCGATCTGGCGGATTTTGTTGTAATGCGCAGGAATTAGTTGACTGAGGTCAGGGGATGTAATTTGGCTTGAAATATTGACAAAATCTCTCAACTGGTGTTTAAATGTTCTGGTTTATACTTTCGATCCGATAACCTTTTGGGTTCGTTGATTGATTATTCCGGAGTTGTTGTTATTGGAATAGGCTGCTGACTTGATAATGTTTTTGAAAGCGAAAATTTATTTTTTGGAGGAAAATAGATGGCTTTAAAGTTTTATGACCTGTCTGCCCCTTTTTACGCAGGAATACCGCTCTGGCCCTGGCCGACGATGTATGATGTTGAAGTCACAAGGGTGACTTTCCCGGAGTATTCAACATTCCCCGGCGACCCCAAGAAAGGTCGAGTGAACAAAATGACCACCGTAATCAAGACTAAAATGCATGCCTCCACCCACATGGACGCACCCCTGCATGTCCTGGAAGGCGGCACTACGATCGATCAGATACCTCTCTCAAGCTGCTATGGTGAAGGCGTAATTGTCGATATGCGCCATTTGAAAAAATGGGATATTATCGGCCGTAAAGAGCTGGATAACGCCAAGCCGAAGATCAAGAAAGGCGATTTCGTGGTCGTAAACACCGGATGGCACAAATATTTCCCCAAATACGGGTACACCTATTTCAACCATTATCCCGGGTTTTATACCGAAGCTGCCGAGTGGTTTGTTGAACATGAGGTTAAAGCTGTGGCTATTGATGGCGGAGCTATCGACCATCCCTTAGCCCACACACCACTGTACAAATGGGCGCCCAATTTAAGAGACGAATATATGCAGGAAAGAGGCGATGATCCGGACAAGCTATTCCCGATTTACGAGCCCTGCCATCTGGCGCTGGCCCAGCATAATATTCCCGGCATCGAGATTGCCGGCGGACAGATAGATGAGGTAACCGGAAAACGCTGCACAATTGCCTGCTTCCCTATCCGCTATGTAGGCGGAGAGGCTTCAATCGTGCGCCTGGTAGCTATTGTTGATGAAAAATAGTTCGAGATAAGGGGTTATGGATTGGCTATCAATTACTTAAAGATGCCCGACAACAAGGTCATTATCACCGTCGCCCAGACCGGTGCTCTGGTTACAAAGGCAATGAATCCTGCGGTCCCGGAGCAACCGGATGAAATCGCACAATCGGCCTATGATTGCTACAACGAAGGGGCGGCGATAGTCCATATTCACGCTCGAAATCCGGACGGCAGCACTACCGGCAGTGCTGCCGTTTTCCGTGATATTCATGAGAAGATCAGAAAAAAATGCAACCTTATCCTGCAGGATTCAACCGGAGGGGGAAGCAATCTTTCCGTCGATCAGAGGACCGAGTGCCTGGAAGCCCTACCGGAAATGGCGTCTTTGAACATGGGTACCATGGTGCGTACAATAGGAAAGGGCGCCGGCACGCCTTTCATGAATACGCGCGAGGAAATCGAAAAATTCGTCCGGCAGATGAACCAGCTCGGAGTTAAACCCGAGATGGAGATATACAATGTCGCCATGCTGTACGAGGCTAACCTGCTGATTGAAAAAGGGCTGCTCCAAAAACCTTATTGCATCAGCCTGATATTGGGCATGGCATATCAGGGTGCGCAGGAAGCCAATCTGATGTTTTTACCCACTTATCTGCACTATATTCCCGACAATGCCTACTTTACTGCACTGGGAGTGGGCAGAGCACAGCTGTCACTGGGCATACTGGGTATAATCCTGGGCGGGAATGTCCGGGTAGGACTGGAAGACAATATCTACTACAGAAAGGGTGAGCTTGCCACCAGTAATGCACAGCTCGTAGCCAGAATGGTCAGAATCGCCCGGGAAGCTGGCAAAGAGCCCTGTACACCGGATGAAGCCCGTCAAATACTCGGTCTGAAACCGGTACAGAGAAACCAGATAAAATAATACGAAGGTGAAAAGATGGCAAATCTGTTCAGAGTGGATAACCAGATCGCAGTCGTTATCGGCGGGGCCGGCGGCATTGGAGAGGCGCTGGGAAACGGCCTGGCCGAATACGGCGCAAAAGTGGTAATTGCCGATGTTGATATGCGTAAAGCAGAGCAGGTTGCCCAGGATATCGCCGGCAAACACAAGAATTCAGAAGCGATTCCCATCAAGTTTGATATCAACGATGAGAAGAGTGTAGCTTCGTTAAAAGACCAGGTTGTTTCAAAATTCGGTACTGTAGATATCCTGGTAAACTCGCAGGGTGTCAACGTCAAGAAGTCAGCCACTGAATTCCCGGTCAACGATTGGGATTTCATGTTTAATATCAACGTTCGGGGAACAATGCTGACCTGCCGCGAATTCGGTAAAGTCATGATTGAAAGGAAAAAAGGAAAGGTGATAAATCTTTCCTCGGTAAGGGGCGTCAGAGCAACATTCTGGGGGGGAAATGAAGGTTATTCCGCTACTAAGGGTGCAATCGACATGATAACCCGTTCTCTGGCATCCGAGTGGGCGCCGTATAAGATCAATGTTAATGCCATCGGCCCTTCCACCGTGGCAACCCGTTTTTCCGAAAAAACGCTGCAGGACCCTGATAAACTTAAGAGGTTCCTGGCCAGCTGCCCGCTGGGCAGGGTAGGGCAGCCGGCAGATATTGTGGGAGCCTGTATTTTCCTGGCTTCTCCGGCATCTGATTTCATCACCGGTCAAATAATCTATCTTGACGGCGGATTGACCGCGATAGGTTAGTAAATTCAAGCACGGCTCTTCGCTGTATTTTCTACTGGAAGAAAGTCAGCCCTGATAGTAAAATATATTCAGGAATCCGTAAATCAATCCCCTGCCTGATACCTGGTTATTGTGTTAAAAATGCGATAGACCGTTAATGCGGCATATCGCATTTTAACAGCGAGTGTCCAGTTGATTTGCGGGTCCCGTAGAAAGAAAGGCGAAAATGGGAAGAATACAAAAGGTCCTCGTGGTTGGTTCCGGGACCATGGGGCACGGGATTGCACAGGCTTTTGCGCAGGGTGGATATGAAGTGGCTCTGCAGGATACCATTCCTCAGGCGCTTGAGAGGGCTGATACCCTCATCAGATCAAGCCTGGACACTATGGTTGAAGCCGGCGTAGTTGATAAACAGGAACTAGATGCTATCATGGGGCGCATCAGATCAACCACCACACTGGAAGAAGCAGCAGAAGATGCAGACCTGGCCATTGAATGTATCGTGGAAAATAAAGAGGCCAAATATGAACTGTTCAAAAAACTGGATGCGGTCTGCCCTCCCGGTACCCTGCTGGCCAGCAATTCCACTTTTCTGAATATATTTGATTTTGTAGAAACATCCCGTCCGGACAAAGTATTAACCCTTCACTGGTATGCCCCGCCCCAGATTATTCCACTGGTGGATATAGTGAAAGGTCCGCAAACTGATGAGGCCAATATCCAGCTGGTCAAAGATACCCTTATCAAAATCGGGAAAAAACCGGTAATTTTCAACAAACCGGTTGCCGGCTACCTGATCAGCCGTCTCCAGGTTGCCTTTCAGAGGGAAGTCTACTGGATGCTGGACAACAACTATCTCTCTCCCGGGGATATAGACCAGGCCGCCATCTGGGGTCTGGCCCTGCGGATGCTGGTGGTCGGTATCTGCCAGCGAATCGACTTCGGAGGACTGGACCTGAGTTTAAAAACCACCGCCCAATCCGGCCAATCAACACCGGTTGACTACAAACCCCTGAAACTGGCCCAACTGGTGCAGGAAGGCGCACTAGGGGTTAAAGCCGGACGGGGTTTTTACGACTACCAGGGTAAAACTGAAGCGGAAGTTTGTCATGAGCGGGATGTGCGTTTGCTTAAACTGCTCAAAGTGCTGCAAGAAACGGATATTGCAGGCCCGGTAGAATAAAGTAATTTTTTATTGCGTTTTAGTATATTAGCAACCGGCTGCCCTTTTTAAAAGTCAGCTTTTAAGGGTTGCCTCCTTCACGTGTTTCACCGGTTAAGGACAGACGGCTGCGATGTTAGGAGAAGATATGGCTATAAACAAGGTTTTCAATTCATTCAGTGAAGCTGTAGCGGACGTTAAAGACGGTTCAGTGGTCTTTATCGGCAATTTCGCCGGTCCGGGCGGAACTCCCTTTTTCCTGATCAGGGCGCTAAGAGAGCAGGGAGCAAAAAACTTAACCATCGTGGCCAATACCGCCGGAGGAATCGGACTCACCCTGGACTATGATGATCATCGTATTTTATTCCAGAACCACCAGGTAAAAAAGGTCATCGCTTCCTTCCCCTTCTCCACCTCAGCCAAAAGGCCCAGTGATGCAGAAAAACAGATCCTGGCTGGTGAGGTAGAGCTTGAACTGGTGCCCCAGGGAACTCTGGCGGAAAGGATCAGGGCAGGCGGAGCAGGCATTGCTGCCTTCTATACCCCCACTGGACCCGGTACCGTCATTGAGGAAGGTAAAGAAAAACGTTATTTTAACGGAGTCCCCCACCTCCTGGAATACGGTCTGAAAGCCGATGTAGCGCTGGTCAGGGCATGGAAGGCCGATACCCTGGGGAACCTGATCTTCCGCGGGACACAGAGGCAGTTCAACCCCATGATGGCCATGGGAGCGGACCTGACCCTGGCAGAAGTTGACGAGATCGTCGAGCCGGGAGAGATCAATCCCAACTGCGTGGTTGTGCCGGGTATTTATGTAAAAAGGATCGTCAAAGTAACGGAAACTACTAATTTCCCCCGCCACCTTGAAACAGATTTTCAGGTTAAGGAAGAGGTGTAATTGATATGACAAAAGAAAGATTAAGCCGTGAAGCCATTGCCATGAGAATTGCCAGGGAGTTCTTCGACGGAGCTGTCGTGAACCTGGGTATTGGCATTCCCACCCTTTGTTCAAGCTTCGTCCCCGAAGGGACACAGGTAACCTACCATACCGAAAACGGCGCGCTGGGATTCGGCAGAGTAGTTACGGAAGATAATATGGCCCAATATGCGGACGTCGATCTGACTAACGCGGGAGGGCAGTATGTATATCCCAAACCGGGAATGTGCTTTTTCAGCCATGCCGATTCCTTTATGATGATCCGTGGCGGAAGGATCGATATAGCCGTTCTGGGTGTACTGGAAGTCTCGGCTAAAGGTGACCTGGCCAACTGGATGTTCCCGGGCAGGGGAGTGGGAAACATCGGAGGTGGAATGGACCTGGCATTTTGTGCCAAAAGGATAATCGGCGCCACGGAACATACCACCAAGGATAACAAACCCAAGATCGTGAACAGCTGCAGTATTCCGCTTACAGCTCCTCACTGCATGGATATGATTGTGACGGATATATGCGTCATCAAATTCACTCCCAAAGGACCGGTATTGAAAGAAGTCGCACCGGGTTGGACAGCAGAAGAGGTGCAGGCGCTAACGGAAGCCAGGCTGCTGATTGCCGATGATCTTAAAGACATGGAACTCTTGTAGCCCTTATAGAGGAGAAAATCCAGTCGAAAAGCAGGTATAAAGTATGACTAAAGTACTGTTTTGGGGACTTCTGCGGAAATATTTTTGATTTCAGGCTTAATCCTATTGACAATTGCAGATAAATAGGTTATCTTAGCTACAAAAAGGAGGTGCAATATGCAAGGATATTGTGTTAAGTGCCGGGCTAAGAAAGAAATGAAAAATGCCAAAAGTATTTCGATGAAGAATGGTAAACCAGCAACCCAGGGGACATGCCCCACCTGCGGTACCAAGATGTTCCGCATAGGCAAAGGTTAGAAATTCCTTAATTATTGTTCACCGATATGAGGCCGGTCTGATAAACCGGCCTCTTTGTTTTATCACAACTCAGTCATAATTGATCGCCTTCAAACGATCTTGTGAAGGATGTTTCACCACGGATCTTTCCCTTATTCCGGCTGGCCGGCAGAGAGGATATACAGTGGGCTTTCATCATCTTTCATGCCGGTCACGCCTTTAACCCGTTCATCGTCAAAGGCACCGATAGTCACCGAGCCCAGGCCAAGTGCAACAGCCTGCAAGCAAAAATTCTGGGCAGCATGCCCGGCTTCAAGTATTGAGTACCTGATGCCCCTTTCCCCGTATTTGCTTGTGGCCCTTTCGTAGACCGCCGCAATAACCAGACTGACAGCCGCATTTTTGACAGAAGGCTGGTTGAGAGCAGCGGAAGCCAGATCGTCATTAATGTTTTTTCCCCGTATCAAGGCCAGCCCATGATCGGACGGCCGGTACTTATACACCCCCGCAGCGAGGCCTTCAACCCTTGCTGCGGCCAGATAGACCTCCAGAGGATACAAGGCCCCGGCAGAGGGAGCGGACCTTCCCCCGCCAGCGCCGGTTATCCCCTGGGTTGCCCAGAGCAGTTGAGCTACAATGTTTAGAGATAGGGCGGATTGGGTGTACTGCCGTATAGAACGGCGTTTTTTAATGCTCTCCTCCAGTGAAACACCGCTATCGAGAACAGGCTCCGGCAAGACAACCGCGGAATAAGCAGGAACAGCGCCGGATGCAGTCAGGCCCTGTTTTTCAAAAGCAGATTGAGCAGAGCAGCCGGTAAAGGCCAGGAGAGTGCTAAACATCAAAAGACCGATCGTAATTTTCATAGGCCACCATCCTGATTATTTCCCGCTCTACAATATGAAATCAGGCTGACCGGGATACTTACAAAGACATTATAGCTTTTTCTCCGGAATATAAGCAGGTAATGCAACCCCACCGATACACAGTTGAACTTGATAAATCGGGTATATATGTTATAACCTGGCTTTTACAGTTAGCAAAGCATAAGGCGCAAACCAAGTGGAAAAAT
>CAYLVC010000016.1:0-5656 GCA_964387005.1 uncultured Dehalococcoidales bacterium
TCGTCGGAGACTCAACCAGACTGTGTTCCATCCGCAATATTTTACGACGTTATATGTAGAAGGAGGATTATGATCCATGTACAGGAATATTCTGGTGTGTCTGGACGGCTCAGAACTGGCTGAGCAGATATTGCCCTTTGCTATAGAACAGGCTTTGCATTTCGGCAGCAAACTGGTATTGTTCAAGAGTTTTTCCGAATCAGGTATCGTGGGAATCGCCGTACCGGGTTTCCCGTCAGTACGTCTGGAAACAGGGGGAGCGGAAAAGCAATTTAAAAAAGAAGCGGAGGAATCCCTGCAGTACCTCAACACTGTGGCAGAGCACCTGCTGGCCGAAAAAGGCCTTAAAGCCGAATGTGTAGCTGTTCTGGGTTCTGCCGGAGAAACTATCGTAAAGTATGCTGCGGACAATGAAATTGAACTGATTGCGCTGGCCACACACGGACGCAGCGGACCAGGCAGGGTAATCCTGGGAAGCGTGGCGGACCATGTGATACGGAATGCCAGAGTGCCAATTTTACTGGTAAGACCGGTTTAAGGTATACAGGTAATAAGTTCCAGACCATAGCTTGAGAGAAAACCTGCCCCCTCTTCCCCGGACCGGGGAAGAGGGGGCAGGTATATTTTCATGGCCTGTTAGCCTCTGTTATTCCGGTTATACTTCGCGGAATTCGCCTTCTACGGTACCGCCCTGTCCGCCGGGAGGCGGGGTCTGCGGACCCTCATTGGGAGGCGGCTGCGGTCCACCGGATGATTGCCCTCCGGGAGGAGGCGGCTGTTGCTGCTGATAAACAGCCTGGCCGATTTTCTGCATAGCCTCGTTCAAAGACTGGGTCGCGTTCTTCATATTTTGTACATCGTTAGCCTGTACGGCAGAGCGGACTGCGGCAATCTTGCCTTCCACTTCGGAAACCAGTTCAGCGGGGATTTTGTCCTTGTTGTCCCGCAGGGTTTTTTCGGCGGTATAGGCCAGGGTATCGGCCGAATTGCGTACTTCGGCTTCCTCTTTTTTACGGGTATCTTCAGCGGCATGTGCGGCAGCTTCCTGCTGCATTTTGTCGATTTCTTCCTTTTTGAGACCGCTGGAAGACTGGATGGTTATTTTCTGTTCACGTCCAGTACCCTTGTCATGGGCTTTTACATTCAAAATACCATTGGCATCAATATCAAAGGTAACTTCAATCTGGGGCAAACCCCTGGGAGATGGCAGAATGCCGTCAAGCATAAACCGGCCAAGGGTGCGGTTGTCCGTCGCCATGGGCCTCTCACCCTGAAGAACATGAATCTCCACACTGGGCTGATTGTCCGCGGCAGTACTGAAAACCTGGCTCTTGGAAGTGGGTATAGTGGTATTGCGCGGAATAAGCGGGGTAGCAACCCCTCCCAGGGTTTCGATTCCCAGGGTCAAAGGGGTAACATCCAGCAACAACACATCTTTCACTTCACCTTTGAGCACTCCACCCTGGATAGCCGCCCCGATTGAGACGACTTCTTCAGGATTTACGCCGCGGTTCGGCTCTTTGCCGAAGAACTGCTTTACTTTCTCCTGCACCAGCGGCATACGAGTCTGTGATCCCACCATGATAATCTCGTTCAGCTGGGCAGCCGTTATGCCGGCGTCATCCAATGCCTGCTGGCAGGGAACCAGGGTTTTTTCGACCAGGTCCATCAACAACTGTTCGAGTTTGGCTTTATTCAAGGCTATATTAAGATGCTTGGGGCCGCTGGCATCGGCTGTAATGAAAGGCAGGTTGATGTCCGTCTGCTGAACGCTGGACAGCTCAATTTTGGCTTTTTCGGCGGCTTCTTTCAACCTCTGTAGAGCCATTTTGTCCTGGCGGAGATCAATGCCCTGGTCACGTTTGAACTCATCACACAGCCAGTCCATAATTCTCTGATCAAAATCATCACCGCCCAGATGAGTATCACCCGCAGTCGACTTTACCTGGAAAGTACCTTCACCCAGCTCAAGGACGGAAACATCAAATGTACCGCCACCCAGGTCATAGACCACCACAGTCTCTTCTTTCTTTTTATCCAGGCCATAGGCCAGGGCTGCGGCGGTGGGTTCGTTGATTATTCTCAGGACATTCAGTCCGGCAATAGTACCGGCGTCTTTGGTAGCCTGTCTCTGACTGTCATTGAAATATGCCGGGACGGTGATGACAGCCTCGGTGATTTTTTCACCCAGATAGGTCTCGGCATCGGCCTTCAACTTCTGTAAAATCATAGCCGAGATTTCAGGCGGGCTGTATTCTTTGCCCCCCATCAAAACACGTACTTCATTATCCGGTCCCTTAGTCACTTTATAGGTCTTGCGTTTGGCATCTTCCTCCACCGGAAGCTCACGGCCGGGCGGTTCTCCCCATTTGCGGCCCATAAAACGCTTAATGCTGTAGATGGTATTATCTGCATTAACTATCGCCTGACGCTTGGCCAGCATGCCAACCAGCCGTTCCCCGGCCTTGTTGACCGCAACCACCGAGGGTAGAGCGCGCGTGCCATCTGAGGTAGTAATAACAACCGGTTCACCGCCCTGCATAACAGATACCACGCTCTTGGTAGTACCCAGGTCTATCCCAACAACTTTGGACATGTTATGATTCCTCCTTTATATCTTCTTCGCCGTTTCCAACGATTACTCTGGCCGGTCGAATAACTTTATCCTGTAGTTTATATCCTCTTTCCACTTCTTGAACAACTATATCTTTTTCCCCTGCCACAGTCCCCAATGCGTCCATGATATAGGGATCGAATTCCATCCCCAGAGCCTGTATCCGGGTAACGCCCTGTTTAAGCAGGGTATCTTTGAATTTGCGGTCAAACAGATATAAACCTTCTACCCACGGCTGGCCGGCAGCTTCTTCGGGAATAGCCGCCAGAGCTCTGTCAAAATCATCCAGTACGGGCAGGATAACGGCTAAAAGCCCGGCGCTGGCGTATTTGCAGGTCTCAGCTTTATCCTGTTCGGCAAAGCGTTTATAATTGGCAAAATCAGCCTGAGCCCTTTGCCATCCGGCCAGATTGCTTTCACTTCTCTGTTTTTCCTCAGCGAGCGCCTTCTGCAATTCCTCCACTTCATTCGAGACATCGTTTTCCTGAATGTTTTCCATTTCTTCCGTGTTTTCCATTTCTTCCATGTTTTCCATATTGGTATCAGATCGCACCACAAATCACCCCTTAATTTTTAGTAGCAAGGTTAACCCCGTTAAGATTATCTACTCCATATAGCTCAGATACAAGCCTGCTTAGCAAGACAGAGATATAGCTTACGGTGGAAATAACCCTGGGATAAGCCATGCGGGTAGGGCCAAGCACCAGAATAGTCCCGTCAGCCTCATTTATCAGGCCATAGCGGCAAATCACCAGACTGCATTCCTGGGCCATCTCGGAAGTATTCTCTCTACCGATAACCACCCGTACCTGACGGCCTTCCTGCCCTACAGGTATAATTTTCCCCAGCATCGCCCTGTGCTCCAACAGCTCCAAAATCGCCTGTATCTTTTCATTATGAGAGAATTCAGGCTGGTTGAGCAGATAATGCAGCCCTTCAATGTATGATTGATCGTAACCCTGCCGGTCCTCGTCCTGCATGATTTTAATCAGGCTCTGGTTGATCTGTTCTTCAAAAGGTGAAGATTGGGCGGACTTAGCCTGTATCTGCGAAGCAGTCAACCCGGCAAAATCACGGTTCATTTTGTTTGATGTCTGGGAAAGCTCATCCTGAGTCAGGTTTTTTTCAAGTGTAATCAACTGCTGTTTGATACGGGCTCCCCGCAACACCAGCACCAGTAATACAAGGTTGTCCTGGATTGACACCAGCTCGATATGCTTGAGTTCGCAATCCGTAACTTTCGGCACGGTAATAACTGCCGTATTCCGGGATAGTCGTGAAATTACGGCGGCTGCCAGACTGAGCCATTCATCCAGTTTCCCTTCCACTTGATGAAAGAGATGGGTGATCATGCGCTGCTCGGACACCGGCAGCGTCAGCTCGTTTAAAGACGTGACAAAGTAACGATATCCCTTATCTGAAGGAATACAGCCAGCCGAGGTATGCGGACGGATGAGATAACCTTCCTGCTCCAAAAAAGCCATCTCGTTGCGCACCGTAGCCGAGCTCACTCCCAGGTCATAATCATGCACCAGATTCTGGGAAGAAACCGGCACGGCATGATCTACATACCAGTCAACTATTGATTTCAGTATTATTTCTGCTCGTGGAGCTAACACTATTACCCCCGTTAGCAGTCCAGACCTTAGACTGCTAATCTAATATTAAATTAGCATCTTCAGACACAATTGTCAAGTATCTTTACTATTATTATATAAACCTGAAAAGGGCTCTTCAGGTGTAAATATTCCGGCTAAAAACCTGGCCTATACGTTATATTATAAACGATATCAATTGACCCTTGTTCCCGGCTATGTTAGGATATAAGTTATGGAAATAACTTGGCTTGGATATTCTTGTTTTTATCTTAAGGGAAAGAACACTTCCGTGGTAACCGATCCTATACCGCCTGATCTGGGTTATGCCGTTGAAAAAATCAACGCCCGCGTTGTCACCGTAAGTCACAACCATCCCGAGCATTCATATGTTGAAGGTATAACCGGGGATAAAATGGTAGTAAGCCGTCCCGGCGAATACGAGATCGGCGGGGTGCTGATCATCGGTATATCCACCTACCATGATGCAGAAAGCGGAAGCATATCAGGGAAAAATACCGTCTTTGCCATCGAGGTAGATGATGTTAACATCTGCCATCTGGGCGATCTTGGGCATTCCCTCAGCTCCAAACAGATCGAAGAACTGGGAAATGTAGATGTCCTTCTGGTACCGGTTGGCGGGGGTACTACCATAAATGCCACACAGGCTGCGGCGCTGGTACGCAGCATAGAGCCAAAGATAGTGATTCCTATGCATTATAAGACCCTGACACTGACCAGGGAACTGGATCCAGTTGATAAATTCCTCAAGGAAATGGGGCTAAACGAGGTTGTACCACAACCCAAGGTGGTCATAACCAGGTCCGCCCTGCCACTCACAACCCAGGTCGTGGTACTCAGCAGCTAAGAACTTTTATGCCGAACGGCAGTCCGAATGACCTGAGTGCAAAGTTAAAACCGGATCCTGGCGGTGAAATTTTTAAAAAGGATGGAATAGAGCATGCCAGAAGCGGAAAAACTCACTCTCAGTTCCGATGCACCTGGTAAAAGTCTTTTTATGCTGGGAAATGAAGCTATTGCCCGCGGCGCAATCGAAGCCGGAATACAGGTTTTCGCTGCTTATCCCGGCACACCTTCCAGCGAATTAAGTGAAACATTAATCAACTTATCCAGAGAGCAGAATTTCTATGCTGAATGGGCAGTAAATGAGAAAGTAGCTTTTGAAATAGCCTTCGGGGCTTCAATGTGCGGCGTACGGTCAATGACAGCCATGAAGATGGTGGGGCTGAATGTAGCGCATGATCCACTAATGTCAGCCACCTACATGGGACCTGTCGGGGGAATGGTACTGATGAATGCCGATGATCCGGGCATCTGGAGCTCCCAGAATGAGCAGGACAACCGCTACATTGCTGAACAGGCTTATTTGCCTGTGCTTGAGCCTTCTTCGCCCCAGGAAGCTAAAGATATGACAGTAGACGCTTTC
>CAYLVC010000016.1:5756-7364 GCA_964387005.1 uncultured Dehalococcoidales bacterium
TGGTTGACGGAGCAAGGCTGGGCATTATCGCATCAGGTATTTCCTACAGTTATGCAACGGAGGCATTAGCCTGGCTGGGATTGGAAAACAAAGTCTCCATATTAAAAATCGGGACCCCGCTGCCACTGCCGGAAAAATTGGTGCGCGAGCTCCTGTCTTCGGTTAAAGAAGTACTGGTTATTGAAGAGCTGGAGCCCTTTGTTGAGAATCATGTTAAAGTAATCGCCCAGGAAGCCGGTATAACCATCAAAATTCACGGTAAAGACGTGGTACCTGTCGCCAATGAATTGTCCACGCGGAAGGCGGCTGAAGCAATCAGCCGGATTACCGGAGCCAAGCTGCCGCTGGATTTCGTTGAAATAGACCGCCAATCGGATGCGGTATCCGGCCTCCTGCCTGCCCGTCCTCCGACTTTATGTGCAGGATGTCCTCACAGGGCATCATTTTATGCTATCAATACGGCCGTCCGCAAGGTAAAGGCCGATATGGGCGAACGGGTATTAAGCGGGGATATAGGCTGTTACAGTCTGGGGCTAAATCCTCCGTTGAACTCCTACGACACCAACTGTTGCATGGGCGCCGGATTCGGCATTGCCAGCGGCATAGCCCGGGCACAATCAGGTCCTGTGGTCGGCCATCTGGGAGATTCAACCTTTTTCCATTCCGGCATTCCTCCTCTGATTGATGCGGTTTTCAATAAGACTAAAGTTACACTGGTTATACTGGACAATTCGGCCACCGCCATGACGGGATTTCAGCCTCACCCGGGCAGCCCGGCCAACAATGAGGCTGCCATTAAGCCTGAAAATGTCGCCAGGGCCTGCAATGTGAATTTTGTGGAAGTCGTCAACCCGTTTGATGTTAAAAGTACGGTTGACATTGTGGAAAAAGCCATCCGCTTTGACGGACCGGCTGTAATCGTCATGCGAGGAATGTGCGGAATACTGACACAGAGGGAAAGAAGGCAAAGGGGAGACAAGACCCCGTCATGCAGTATTGACCGGGAGACGTGCACCGACTGCCGGCTGTGCCTGAATACTCTGGGCTGTCCGGCCATAATAGTAGAAGAAGGCCATGTTGCCATCGACAGCGCTCAATGTGACGGCTGCGGCGTCTGTGTACAGATCTGCCCCACTCAATCAATAAAATAGAGGTCATAATCAATCAACGCTTCATACCACAGATATTTTAAACAGGAGATAATATGAAACACAGTCAACGGGAAATCATGCGCAAACACCGAATCAAGACTAAAAAGATGAAAGAGAAGATGAAGCTGGCCAAAGAAGCTGCCAAATCCAAATAGCATCACAAGCCGCAAATGAAAACGGTCTTTCTTCTAACGGGACTTCCCGGCTGCGGGAAAACCAGTCTTATCAAAGAGATATTAGCATCTTCGGAACTGAAAGCCGGCGGTTTTTATACCGAGGAAATCCGTGCAGGAGGCATCCGGAGCGGATTCAGGCTGGTCACCCTTGACGGACAGAGTGTTATTCTGGCACATACAGACATCAAGAGCCAGTACCGCATCAGCCGGTATGGGGTTGACATTGAAAGGTTTGACAGGACAGGAGTTACGGCCATGCAAGAGGCCTTCCGCTTACGGCA
>CAYLVC010000016.1:7374-19032 GCA_964387005.1 uncultured Dehalococcoidales bacterium
GGCAATGCGAGGTGGTGATAATTGACGAGATAGGCAGGATGGAGCTGTTTTCGGAACAGTTTAAAAAGTCAATTCTTGAAATCACTGAAAGCGGTTTAAGGGTACTTGGCACAATCCTGTATAAACCTGACCCATGGGCAGATGTTATTAAACAAAATCCACGGGTGCGGCTTTTTACCCTGACACGTCAGAACCATACTAAAGCCTTTCAGGAAATCCAGTCCTGGTTAAAGGACACAGCCTAACAAACCGCATGGAGGACAAAATCAGCATGAGCACCCAGCTGCCGGAAATTGCCCAGGCGCTTTTGAACCCGGGGATTTATCCGGATACCACAGCCAAAGTCGAAATGATGCAGACGCAGATGTCCTTCGTCTTTCTCACCGGCAAATATGTTTACAAAACCAAGAAACCGGTCAATCTGGGCTACCTGGACTATTCGACACTGGAAAAGAGGCTGTTTTTCTGCCGTCAGGAAGTTGAACTGAACCGCAGGCTCAGTCCGGATGTTTACCTGGGTGTTATTCCCATCACCCGTCATCAAGGGAAAATATCGCTGTCCGGAGAAGGGGAGGTTATTGATTATGCGGTAAAGATGCTCTACCTGCCCCAGAACCGCATGATGAACGTCCTGCTGGAACAAAACCGTGTTACTCCCGAGATGGTAGAAGCGGTGGCAAAGCTGCTGGTCAAATTCCATGGCGAAGCTGCTACCGGACCGGAAATCAACAATTTTGGAAAAATCGAAACCATCCGTCTGAACGTGGAAGAGAACTTTTCTCAAACGGACAGATATATAGACAGGGCCATCACCGCCCGGCAATACAAAAACATCCGGGAATACAACTACCGCCTTCTTGAAGAAAAATCAGCGCTTTTCAACGAGCGTATAAAGGGAAACCACATCCGTGACTGCCATGGAGACCTGCATTCAGCCCATATCTGTTTTACCAGACCTTTAAGTATATATGATTGTATAGAGTTCAATGAACGTTTTCGTTTTAACGATATCATTGCAGAAATCGGTTTTCTGGCCATGGACCTGGACCACTATGGACGGGCCGACCTTTCACGCACCTTTATTGAGACCTATACCAGGCTGAGCCGTGACTACCAGATCAGGGAATTGCTGAAATTCTATAAATGCTACCGGGCTTATGTCAGGGGCAAGGTAGGCTGCTTCAAGCTTGACGATCCTTACGTACCCGAAGACGAAAAACTGCGCACCCAGGAATCTTGCAGGCAGTATTTTGAGCTGGCGGAAGCCTATACACGTACCAGACCGGTACTATTTATTACCAGCGGGCTGACAGGATCAGGTAAATCAACCCTGTCCATGGCGCTGGCCAGAAGAACGGGCGCCACGGTGATTTCATCCGACATAGTTCGGAAAAAACTGGCGGCAATACCAGTCAATGAGCACCGGTTTGAAGAACCGGACGGCGGCATCTATACCCCCGAGTTTTCACGGCGTACATATGACGCCCTTTTTTCCTCCGCCAGCAGTATACTGGCAGAGGGAGACCATGTCATCCTGGATGCCTCTTTTATCAAATCCGAAGAACGCCGCAGGGCGCAAAAAACAGCGCAAGAGACCGGAGCGGATTATTTTATCATTGAGTGCAAACTGGACCCGGAAAACACCCGCAGGCGTTTGTCCCAGAGACTCAAAAACGGCTCTGTTTCTGACGGCCGCTGGGAAATCTACCAGTCTCAGCTACAAAAAGCAGAAAAAATAAATGAAGTGGATGCAGCCCGCATTTTCAGGGTTGACAGCTCTCTACCTTTAGGAGAACAGATCGGGAATATTATCAATAGTATTCAGATTTTTTAGCGAAGACAGGGAAACAAGCGACGAGAAGATGAAGTGAAGACACTCACCGGCGGCTTTGTTATCCTTAAAAAACCTAACTCCGTCCCCAATATCTGTTATAATTGTCTTAATGCTCTTTTAGGTAAAATGCTGAATTTTTGTCAGCCCGGATTATGCAGCCATGTGCTGAAGCCGGGGACAGATGTCGGGTTATTTTTGTTGAATCAGGGATGGGTAGAAAAACAAAAGGAGTTAAGCCAATGGCTGCAATTAATAAATCGGATATCAAGGATATGGGGCTGGCTGCGGAGGGTAAACAACGTATCGAATGGGCTGCAAGGGAAATGCCGGTCCTGCGGCTCATCATGGAGAGATTTGTTAAGGAGAAGCCTTTCCAGGGGGTGCGCATTGCGGGCTGTCTGCACATCACCACTGAAACCGGCAATCTGGCCCTGACGCTGCAGGCGGGAGGGGCTGATTTGATTCTCTGCGCCTCCAATCCTCTAAGCACGCAGGATGATGTTGCAGCCGCCCTGGTAGAATACGGCATCCCGACCAATGCTATCAAGGGAGAGGATGATAAAACCTATTACAAGCATATTACGACAGCCCTGGAACATTCTCCCCAGCTTACGGTTGACGATGGCGCCGACCTGGTCACTCAGCTCCATACCAGCCGCGCCGACCTGATTAAAAGTGTTATCGGGGGCACCGAGGAAACAACCACAGGCGTAATCCGGCTGCGAAGCATGGAAAAAGAGGATGCTCTTAAATATCCGATAATTGCAGTGAATGATGCTATGACCAAGCACTTTTTTGACAACCGCTACGGGACGGGGCAAAGTACGCTGGACGGTATTACCAGGGCAACGAATATACTCTGGGCAGGTAAAAAGGTAGTAATTGCCGGATATGGCTGGTGCGGAAGGGGAATGGCTCTTAGGGCCAGGGGCATGGGATCCCAGGTCATTGTAACCGAAGTCGATCCCCTCAAAGCGCTGGAAGCGATGATGGACGGCTACGTGGTTATGCCAATGAATGAGGCTGCCCGCACAGGGGATATTTTTATAACTCTTACAGGTGACATTAATGTAATTGACCGGGACCACTTCCCGCTGATGAAAGACGGGGCTATTCTGGCCAACAGCGGTCACTTCAACGTGGAAATCAATATTGCCGCGCTGGAAAGCATGGCAGTGAGAAAACGCACCATACGCACCTATGTGGATGAGTATACATTAAGCAGCGGCCGCCGTATTCATATACTGGGAGAGGGCAGGCTGATCAACCTGGCTGCCGCCGAAGGACATCCGGCCAGCGTAATGGATATGAGCTTCGCCAACCAGGCATTATGCCTGGAATATATGTTAAAAAATAAAAGCAGTCTAAACAACAGGGTCTATCCTGTGCCGGATGAAATTGACAAAAACATCGCTGTACTAAAACTTCACGCCATGGGCGTCAGCATCGATACTTTAACCCCTGAACAGGTTAAATATCTCGCAAGCTGGCAGCAGGGAACTTAGAGGAGGAAGGCAAATTGTCCAATTGTTTTATCAGCTCAGAGAAATATCATTTCACCTCGGAATCGGTTACCGAGGGACATCCGGACAAGATCTGCGACCAGATCTCGGATGCCGTTCTGGACGCTATGCTGAAAGACGATCCGTATTCGCGGGTGGCCTGCGAGACGGCAGTTACCAACGGACTGGTGATGGTAATGGGTGAGATTACCACAAATACTTATGTTGAGATTCCTGAAATAGTGCGCAACACCGTACGGGAGATAGGCTACACCGACCCCGAATACGGATTCGAGTCAAAATCATGCGGGGTGATGGTTTCCATAAGTAAACAGTCTCCCGATATAGACCTGGGAGTAAGCAAGGCCAAAGAAGCTAAAGAGGCAGGAAAAGTCCGGGATGAACTGGACATGACCGGGGCCGGCGACCAGGGCATGATGGTAGGTTTCGCCTGCAACGAAACGCCTGAACTGATGCCGCTGCCGATCGCTCTGTCTCACAAGCTGACGCGCAGGCTGGCAGAAGTCAGAAAGACGGGAATACTAAAATATCTCAGACCGGATGGTAAATCCCAGGTTACAGTGGAATACCGCTTCGGACAGCCATACCGCATAACCAACGTTGTAATCGGTGCGCAGCATGACCCCGATGTTACCCACGAGCAGATTACCAGGGACATCATTGAGAGTGTGATCAAGCCCATAGTCCCGGCTAAATACCTGGATGAACAAACAGGCTTTTTCATCAACGCCACAGGCAGATTCGTCGTTGGCGGCCCGGTCTCCGACACCGGCTTCACGGGGCGGAAAATACTGGTGGATACTTATGGAGGAATGGCCCGTCACGGCGGCGGGGCTTTTTCAGGCAAAGACCCCACTAAAGTGGACCGCTCAGCAGCCTACATGGGGCGCTACGTAGCCAAGAACGTGGTAGCTGCCGGCCTGGCCGACCGCCTGGAAATCCAGATTGCCTATGTGATAGGTGTTGCCCATCCTCTTTCTGTTTCCATTGAAACCTTCGAGACTCAGAAAATCGACAACCAGCAAATACTGGACCTGATCAACCAGCACTTTGATTTTAGACCTGAAGCAATAATCCGCAACCTGGCCTTACGCCGTCCAATATATAAACCGACTGCTTCTTACGGTCATTTCGGCCGGACGGATATCGAACTGCCATGGGAAAAGACGGATAAAGCCGAGATACTGAAAAAAGCCGCTTTTGGAGAAAAATCCAGTTAGCAGTTGACTAACGCAGGAGGGGCTTAATGCCCCTCTTGCGTTTACAGGCTGTTTTTCATTGCGGCAGCGGAAGCAAGCGGGTGACTTAAAACAGCGAGAGGTTTTGCTCATGAAAATAGAAAATACGATAAAATTCGGTACGGACGGATGGCGGGCGGTAATTGCCCAGGATTTTACTTTCGACAATGTACGTGTATGCGCCCAGGCGCTGTCTGAATATTTGAAACAAAACGGTCTTCAGGCGGACGGTCTGGTAATCGGTTATGACAACCGTTTCGCTTCGGAGAACTTTGCCGCCGCCGTAAGTGAAGTGGCGGCTGCCAACGGGATCAAGGTCTACCTAAGTCCAAAAGCCATTCCCACACCTGAAGTCAGCTTTGGGACGGTAATCAAGCAGGCAGGAGCAGGGGTGGTGATTACCGCCAGTCATAATCCGGCCAGCTATAATGGTTTTAAAATCAAATCAGCCGACGGGGCCAGCGCTCCGGGAGACATGATCAGCGGAGTAGAAAAAAACATCAGCCGCATTTTCGAGTCAGGGGAAATAAAAAGAATGCCGCTGGCGGAAGCCCTGAAGCAGGGAAGAGTGGAATATTTTGATTTTGATCCGCTGTACCTGGACCAGGTATCCAGGTTTATTGATCTGGAACGGCTAAAAAACAGCGGGATCAAGATAGTAGTTGACACCATGTACGGCGCCGGAGCGGGTTATTTCAAAGGCTTGCTGGAGGGAGGATCAACCCGGATAATTGAGATCAACGATGAGAGGAACCCGTCATTCCCCGGGATAAATCCGGAACCGATAGCAGTCAATCTGAAGAATCTTACCGAAAGGATAAAGCAGGAAGGAGCGTCAATTGGGCTGGCTACCGACGGGGACTCGGACCGAATAGGTATAATCGACGAAAAAGGGAATTTCATCACCCAGCTCGAAGTCTATGCATTGCTGGCGCTATATTTGCTGGAGGACCGGCGGCAGAGCGGCGCAATCGTTAAAACCGTGACCTCTACCAGCATGCTTTACCGGCTGGGAGAATTGTTCAACGTCCCGGTAATAGAAACCCAGGTAGGGTTCAAGTACATAGCCCCGGTGATGCTCGAAAAAGATGCCCTGATCGGAGGAGAGGAAAGCGGCGGATACGGTTTCAGAGGTCACATTCCTGAAAGGGATGCCATACTGGCCGGGTTGTATTTTCTGGATTTCATGGTTTCGACGGGAAAAACACCCTCGGAGCTGCGGGAATACCTTTTCAGCAAGGTAGGACCCCATTATTATCACCGGCGGGATTTTCATTTCGCCGAGGAAAAACGCCGGGCGATCATTGACCGTCTAAACCGCAGCAAACCGGAGAGAATAGAGGGTACCAGGGTGGCTCGGTTCGATATGCTGGACGGGTTCCGCTATACGCTTGAAGATAATTCCTGGCTGCTTGTCCGCTTTTCGGGGACTGAACCACTGATACGCGTGTATTCGGAGAGCTCCAGTCCGGCCAGGGTTGAGAAAATCCTGGATGCAGGCCAGGAAATGATTGGACTATAGCAGGACATCAACAGAAGCAAGGTCCAAAATAATAAAGCACAGGCTGTGAGGTAAAAAATGGAAAATATGGCGCTTGTACTGGATAATGTGGGGACTTACGCAAGACTGGACCCGCAAGGAATGCTTACCCATATCCATAACTTTCCTTCACTCTGCCGGCAGGCCTGGGAACTGGCCAAAACTTTCAAACTGCCCGAAGATATCGCCAAAGTAAACAAAGTCGTCATCCTGGGAATGGGCGGATCTGCCATAGGAGGCGACCTGGTGGGCAGCCTGCTGATGAAAGAGTCCAGGGCGCCTGTCCTGGCCTGCCGTGACTATGAATTACCCGGATACATCGACGCAGACACACTGGTAATCGCCTCCAGCTACTCCGGCCAGACTGAAGAAACCCTCTCCGCCTTCCGCCAGGCACTGGATACACCGGCTAAAAAACTGGCTATCACCACCGGGGGAGAACTGAAAAAGCTCTGCCTGGAGCAGCGGATACCGGTTTTATCGTTTGATTACAAATCCCAGCCCCGGGCAGCCCTGCCCTTCAGTTTCTTTATTCTGCTGGGACTTTTACAGCAGGCCGGGATAGCAAAGGATTATTCAAATGAAATAGATGCCACGATCACAGAATTGGGGCGTACGGCCTCCAGAATCAACGAGAACGTGCCTTTCTCTCAAAACATGGCAAAAGCTATAGCCGGAAAACTATATGGGCGTCTGGCCGTAATTTACGGGTCCGAGTTCACTACCGAGGTGGCACACCGCTGGAAAACACAGCTCAATGAAAACAGCAAGTGTACGGCATTTTATGAATTCCTTTCCGAACTGAATCACAACTCCGTGGTGGGATATGCTTTCCCGGCAGATTTACCCCGCAATATGCAGGTAATATTCCTGGATTCAACCTTTTTACACAAAAGGAACAGGCTGCGCATCGAAATAACTCAACAACTGCTGGATAAGGCCGGGATTCCCTACGTACGGCTGGAAGGGGAGGGTAACAGCCATTTAAGTCACATGATGACCCTGGTGCTGATGGGAGAATATGTAAGCTGCTACCTGGCTGCCCTGTATGAGGTGGACCCCACCGAAATACAGGCCATAAACTTTCTTAAGAACAGCCTGGCCGCAAGGTAAACATACTATGCCTCCGGCGGAGGACTCTTTTCCGGCCTTGTTTGCGGTTGGTCCTCTGAAGATGTCTTATCTTCAGAAGCTTTATCGCTTTTGACCAGGTGCGGAGAAAGCATCGACCAGAGGGACATGGTATGATATATCCCTTTCTGCCGGCTAATTTTAAATAAATCCATACCCATACTACGCAGTGTACACCTTGATTATTACAATCGGATTACGCGCCACACAGGTGATGCGCCACAAATGTGGCGAGCCTTATTTGTCCAACTCCCGTCTTACTGTTACAATTACTGCAAAAGAACAATCGTAGTGGCGATTCTTGCGGTCGCCCTCGGGCAGGGACAAGCCCTGCCCCTACAAAGCTTTCATACTTGATGGTGACTTTGACAAGAGGCATGTACGATTATTTTGAAAATAGAGTTAAGCATGACAATTTATTAATAGCATTCCAGCACGACGCCATGACGCCACGACAAACTACTCGGGAGAACTTTTTTTGAAGACCTCTTTGAAAACGAGTGACTATAACTATGAATTACCGCCGGAACTGATTGCCCAGACTCCTGTTGAACCCCGGGACCATTCACGCCTGCTGGTGATAGACCGCAAGGACAGCTCCTTAAAACATAAGCGCTTTTACGACCTGCCCGATTTCTTAAGGCAGGGTGATGTTCTGGTTTTTAATAACAGCCGGGTGATCCGCGCCCGCCTTTTCGGACATCGTACCGATACGGGTCAAAAGATAGAGATACTGCTGTTGAGGCGGATTGAAAAAGACCTCTGGGAAACCCTGATCGGCTCGCGGAAAAAAGTAAGGCAGGGCCTCATTATTGAAATAGAGGGCAGCGCTGAACTCAAGGCTGAAGTTACAGCTATCGGAGAAAGCGGGATACGGCTGGTGCGTTTTTCAGATGAAAGCATCCTGCCCAGCGTTGGGCTGGTCCCGCTGCCTCCCTATATTCATGCTCCGCTGGCAGACCCTGAACGCTACCAGACGGTTTACGCCAGGCAGGAAGGCAGCGCAGCGGCTCCTACAGCCGGTCTGCACTTCACCCGGGAACTGCTGAAGAGGATAGAAGACCTGGGAGTACGCTGTCTCTTCGTGACACTGCATGTCGGACTGAATACCTTCCGGCCGGTCAAGGTTGAAGACATCCTGAATCACCCCATTTTCCCTGAATACGGGGTTATCGGCCGGGACACTGCCGAAGAAATCAACCGGGCAAAAAAAGAACACCGGCGGGTTATTTGCGTGGGCACGACATCCGTCAGGCTGCTGGAATCAGCCGCTCACGCTAATGACGCCGCTCACGCTATTGACGCTGAAGCCACTTCAGCCGCTCAGGCTACTGACGCCGCTGCCGGCACGTCCCGATTTGGACAGGTCACACCCTGGGAAGGCTGGGTCAACGATTTTATCTACCCCGGCTATCAGTTCAGGATAATGGACGCCATGGTAACCAATTTTCACCTTCCCAAATCGACCTTACTGATGCTGGTCTCCGCTTTTGCAGGCAAAGACCTTGTTTTCCGGGCTTACGAGGAAGCCATCCGGGAAAAGTACCGCTTTTACAGCTTCGGCGACGCAACTCTGATCCTGTAGGCCGGCATTGCCCGGTTGGGGCCGATGCCTGAAGAACAATAGTTCAATGGACATTATTGGGCATAATGAGGTCAGTTATTCAATAAAGTCCACACCCCACCAGATACTTCGGCCTCCTACAGGGATGAAGGTGAAGAGGAGTCCTCCAGCATGACACCGTTTTCAAAGGCTGCTGGTTTTTTCAACATACAAACGCTTAATCCTGATATTATATAATATAGGGGTGGAGAGAATTCAATTCCACTGTCTTCTTTCCCTGTTATCAATTCTACTCACATGAATACAGACCGCAATCAAGAGCTTTAAAAGAAAACAATGATATGGAGGCAAAAATGGAACACAAATTACCTGAACTACCTTATTCAAAAGAGGCCCTGGCTCCCATTATATCGGCGGAAACACTCGAATACCATCACGATAAACATCACAAGGCTTACGTGGACAACCTTAACAAACTGATATCCGGCACGGAATATGAAAACATAACACTGGAGGACATTATCAAAAAGTCTTCCGGGGGAGTTTTCAATAACGCTGCCCAGACCTGGAACCACACCTTTTACTGGAACTGCCTTTCTCCCAGGGGGGGAGGAGAACCCGGAATCGAACTGGCCGCAGCGATCAACAAAAGTTTCGGGTCATTCGCCCAGTTTAAAGAAATGTTCACGGCCGCAGCCACAACCCTTTTCGGTTCAGGCTGGGCCTGGCTGGTGAAGAACGCAGATGGGAGCCTGTCAATAGAAAGCGCCGGGAATGCGGGCAACCCGCTCAAGGACGGTAAGAAACCGGTTTTAACCTGCGATGTCTGGGAACACGCCTACTACATCGATTACCGCAATGCCCGGGCCAAGTATGTTGAGGCATACTGGAAGCTGGTCAACTGGGATTTTGCGGCACGAAACTTCAAGTAGCCGTTGAACCAATTGTTCACCTGTTAAGACAAATACCGGTTTTATTTATTCACGGTTAAAAAGGGGTGGGATTATAAGCGTCAGGCAGACTTCCCGCCCTTTTTAGTCTGTATTTTGGGTGGTTCAACCATTTCAGCTGTGGCGGGAAGGGGTTTCCCGAACCAGTATCTAAAGGAGAATACAGCCCAGAGTATGGGCGGTACCACGTCCGATACTATGACAAATAGCAGGCTGTTGAAGGTCCTGGCCATAATTATGATGGATAGTACCTGAAGAATAAAGGTCACAGCCACAGCGATCAGGCTAAAAAGGAAACGCTGCCAGATTTTCAGCCCGGGTGTAGCTGCAACCAGGGCAACTGCCAGAAGCAGACCGAACTGTATGGCTGAGGCTTCAAGTGTGTAGTCGTCCCGCTTCATTGCTCCATCCATAAACATCACATGAGCAAAATGGATTGTGCCATCTCTATGATCCACCAGTGTTTGAGCGGAGACGTTACTCCTGGCAACCCAGGCCAGGAATTCGCTGTAGTAAGAATCAATAAAGGTCCATACCACCGAGAATACAATAATAAGCCCGGCAGCAATCAGTAAGAAACGCAGTATTTTAGACAGCGGTGGAGCGGACATATCTATAAACCCACAATAACCAGAGTCCTATAGCCAGCAGTATCATAAGGGACTGCCATATCAGCAGATGAGCGGTTTCAAAGAAATCCGGTAGAAATATACCGATAAAATAAAGGCTGATTAGCCGCACCTGATTAATCAAAAATATTCCTGCCAGGCCAATTATCAGTCCCAGCAGTTTTTCTTTCAGCCGGGAAGGATAGGCCAGAATAGCGGCCGTAAATATCAACATGGGCATTACGGCGGTACACAGGTCAACGATTTGAAAAGCGAACTGGGAAGAATAGACAACGGTCCCGTCTACTGTTACTCCTCTTCCCAGACCATTCAGCATTGCGCCTGTTATTCCTGCGGTAAAAGCCATGAATCCGTGAAAGGGAGTGCTTTCGATAATCCGGGAATAAATAAAAAGAAAGAGGCCAACCAGTACAAAGAACGCGGCACAGGGAATTATCACCTTCCGGTAACACTTCCAGAATGTGCTGATCTTTACCAGCCAGGGGCTTTCCCTGTGAATAAGGCCCCGCCCGGGCGGGCGGGGCCTTGATTTATTGGTTTGCTTTTTATTATCGAGATGTTTTTTCTTGCTCATTGACTACCTGGATTTTAATCTGCCGTTTCTCCTTGCCGCCAGGAACACCATCGCTCCAGCCAGCCCGACAATCATCAAACCCATGCTCCAGAATGAGGCGCCCGGCATTTTGAGTATAGGCTTGACATTTGCACTGACCTGTTCATTTGGATATACAGGTGCAGTTACATCATTTCCAAGCGGATCGAATCCATGACCGGTAACAGTGAAGGTTACGGCTTCTGTGATTACAACTCCCGGAATTTCCCACCGCCATAGTTCAGCGGGATCCATTATTCCGTCATCGTTAAGATCGCCATCAACATAATAGGAGGAATCTTTATCCAGAACTATGTCCAGGCCGGGAGGATCACTGACAACATGCATGGTGGGGCTGGTCAAAGGTACATCCCCGGTATTAAGGTCCGAAACCTTTATAGTCACTGTCTGTCCCAGGTGAACGGTTTCAGGTTCAGTGCTGATGCTGGCAGTGGTTCCGGGAGTGAATACATCCACTTCAACTTCAGCATACTCATCCGTGTAGGTTGGAAGAGTTACATCATAACCCAGTGAATCAATGCCATGACCTGTCGCCTGGAAGGTGGTTTTAGCTGTGAGAATGCCTGTATCTATACCTGCCCAGGTCATTGTCTCACCGACTTCCAGGATATCATCGTCGGTCATGCTCTCGGCAGC
>CAYLVC010000017.1:0-18695 GCA_964387005.1 uncultured Dehalococcoidales bacterium
GGAGAAGTCATAAAAAACATAGAAGTCAGCGATATGGTTTTCGCTGTACCTTTCAATGAAGCAGCAGTGCATCAGGCGCTGGTAAGGCAGAGAGCTGATGCCAGGCAAGGCACCTCAGACACGAAAGGCAGAGGAGAGGTAGCCGGAAGCGGCAAGAAGATGTTCGCTCAGAAACATACCGGTGAAGCCAGAGCCGGGGATAAGAGGTCTCCTACCAGACGCAAAGGCGGCGTGGCTTTTGGGCCTCATCCCAGGGATTATACAAAAGCGATTCCCAAAAAAATGCGCAGACTGGCTCTGCGCTGCATGCTGTCCTCAAAGGCCAGCGAAGGCAGTCTGAGAATACTGGACAAGTTCACCCTGGAAGCTCCGAAAACACAAGATATGGTAAAAGTGCTGGGTACCTTTAAAATGGACAAAACTACTTTGATTGTCACAGCCAGACCAGAGACTAACGTAATTAAGTCTGCCAGAAATATTCCAGGCATTAAGACACTGCCGGCCAGCATATTGAATGTTGAAGACCTGCTTTCTTTTGATGCCCTGTTGATGACCGAAGATGCGGTAAGAAAGGCAGAAGAGATCTGGGGCGAAAAGATATCCCAGGAGGAAAACAATGCAACTCTATGAGGTTTTAAGACGTCCTTTGGTAACGGAAAAAGGCACATCGCTGCAAACTCAAAACAAATATGCCTTTGAAGTAAGTAATGAAGCTAATAAACTGCAAGTTAAACAGGCAGTTGAAAAAGCCTTTAAAGTTTCGGTTACAGGGGTAAACATTATTACCGTGAGAGGTAAAGAAAAAAGGGTAGGCAGAAAACAGATTGCCAAAAGCCCCTGGAAAAAAGCCCTGGTTACTTTAAAGAGCGGCGACAAAATTCAGATCTTTGAGGGCGTTTAACTGTAAGGAGAGGGATAAATGGCACTTATTAAGTTCAAGCCGACTTCACCCGGTAGACGGAATCAGAGCGGCTATACATTTGAAGAAATCACCAAAAGCAAACCGGAAAAAGCGCTTGTATCACCCCGAAAAAACACCGGTGGAAGAAATAACCGGGGTGTTGTAACAAGCAGGCATCAAGCCGGTGGGGTAAAGCAGGCTTTGCGCAAAGTGGATTTCAAGAGAGACAAAGATGGCGTACCAGGAAAGGTCGTAGCTATTGAGTATGATCCCAACCGCAGCGCTCGTATTGCCCTGATTTATTATGCTGATGGAGACAAACGATATATATTAGCCCCGGTTGATTTGAAAGTAGATGATACCATAAAGTCCGGCGAAAATGCTGAAGTGAAATCAGGGAATCATTTACCTTTAAAAAATATTCCAAGCGGTACTCCCATTCACAATATTGAGCTTCAAAAAGGAAGAGGCGGTCAGCTCGTCAGGAGCGCCGGCGGTACAGCCAGGCTGATGGTCAAAGAGGGTAACTTCGCACTTATTCGTCTGCCATCCAGTGAATTGAGGAGAATCAATGTTGATTGTAGTGCCACCATTGGGCAAATAGGTAACATTGAACATTCAAACATCAGTTTGGGTAAAGCAGGAAGAAGAAGGCTCCTGGGGTGGAGACCGAAATCCAGGGGTACAGCGCTTACTCCCAGGGACCATCCACATGGAGGTGGTTCAGGAAGGTGTCCGGTGGGTATGCCGGGACCAAAAACCCCGTGGGGTAAACCGGCACTGGGTTATAAGACCCGCAAAAAGAAAGCTTCAGATAAGTTGATTGTTAGACGCAGGGAGAAATAAGCATGTCAAGGTCGACTAAAAAAGGACCAGCAGTAGATCCAAAATTATTGAAAAAAGTTGAAGCCGTAAGTCGTTCCGGGCAAAAAACGGTAATAAAGACCTGGGCAAGATATTCGACTGTCCTGCCCCAGATGGTAGGAATGACTATCGGTGTTCATGATGGAAGAAGGCATGTACCTGTACTTATTACGGAAAATATGGTAGGTCATAGACTGGGTGAGTTTGCCAATACGCGTACTTTCCGTGGACATGGCACTAAAGCAGAGAAGGCCGAAAAATCAGCGGCACCTTCATCCTAGCCGGAAAGAGCACCTGGAATTGGTCATCGGGAGCCGTAATATATAGGGGTTTGTCACAGTAAAATATAAAAGTCATTTTTAAGGGCTTAAATCGAAATATTAGGTAAGGCTAAAAATGGAAGTTAGAGCTATCTCAAAAGATACAGGCGTATCACCCAGGAAAATGCGTTTACTGGTAGATATGGTAAGAGGGAAACCGGTAGAAGAAGCTATAAATATATTACGCTTCGCACCTACTCCTAACGCAACAATAGTATTAAAGACCATTAAGTCGGCTGTAGCAAATGCAGAAAACAATTTTCAAATGACTCCATCAGATTTAAAAGTTGTAAAAATTACGGCTGATGAAGCCAGAACGCTGAAACGATTTCGAGCAAGAGCCCGTGGTAGGGCAAATCAAATACTGAAGCGTTCCAGTCATATTACAGTCGTGGTTTCAGAATAGGAGGAGTATATTGGGCCGCAAAGTTCATCCAGTAGGATTTAGAATCGGGGTAATTCGGGATTGGCAGGGGAAGTGGTATTCGGACAAGAACTATACTGTATTTTTGCAGGAAGATTTTAAACTAAGAAAGTCCGTTTTAACAAAATATCCCGAGGCTGCCATTTCGAAAGTTGACATCGACCGTCAAGCAAATGAAGTAGCCATAACCATTCATACCGCCAGGCCGGGTATTGTAATAGGACGCGGCGGTCAGCGGGTCGATGAAATGAGGCAAAGTCTGGAGAAAATAATCGGTAAAAAAGTCCGCTTAAATATCCAGGAAATACGTCAACCGGAATTGGATGCCACGCTGGTATCACGGTCGATAGCTGAACAACTTGAGCGGCGCATAGCATATAGAAGAGCCATGAAGCAGTCCATGTTCAGATCAATTCAAGCCGGGGCCAAGGGTATCAGGGTAATATGTGCAGGCAGATTGGCTGGAGCGGAAATTGCCAGACAGCAACTGATGCATCAGGGAAGAGTACCGCTGCATACCATTAGAGCCGATATAGATTACGGTTTCTGTGAGGCCCATACGGCTATGGGAAGATTGGGGATTAAAGTCTGGATTTACAAGGGTGATATATTGCCAGAAGCCAAAGAAGAAGAAGCAGCTGAAGCTTCTGCAACCACTCCGGCAGCGGGTGCCCCTTTATCAACTCCAGCAGTAACGGAGGTTAATGATGCTTCAACCAAAGCGGGTTAAATATCGTAAAACACAGAAAGGCAACCGGAAAGGGAAAGCCCATTCAGGGAACACGGTAGCATTTGGGCTCTATGGGTTGCAGGCGCTTGAGAATTGCTATGTTACTGACAGACAGATCGAGGCCGCAAGACGCGCTATTACCCGTCATATAAGACGTGGTGGGAATGTCTGGATACGTATATTCCCGGATAAATCAGTAACTAAAAAGCCTGCTGAAACTCGTCAGGGTGGTGGTAAAGGTGCACCTGACCACTGGGTTTCGGTTGTAAAAACAGGAAGAATATTATTTGAAATGTCGGGTGTTGATGAGGCGATAGCCAAAGAAGCAATGCGTCTGGCTTCCAATAAGTTACCACTAAGTACCAAATTTGTGACTAAAGAAAGTGGTGCTGCCGCCGGCATACTTTAGTAACCGAGGAGTTGGATTACGGTGAAAATTGAAGAAATGAGATCACTAAGCCTGGAAGAACTAAATAAGCGAGTAAATGATGCTCATCAAGAGCTTTTTAACCTGCGTTTTCGCTTATCAACTCGTCAGCTTGTGAATCATCGTGAGTTACCCAGAGTAAAGAAAGAAATTGCCAGGTTAAAGACAATAATACGCCAGAAGCAGATCATAGGGTAGAATAAGCTGTGCTGGCAAATAATCCAAAATAGCCCTTGCAGGAGAAACAGATAAATGGCAGGAAAACATAAGGAAAGGCTTGGGAAAGTTGTAAGCGACAAGATGGAGAAAACTGTGATAGTGGAGGTGGAAGTTGCTGAAAACCATCCGCTTTATCACAAGACCATCAAAAGATCAGTGAAATATAAAGTCCATGACGAAACCAAAAAGAGTAAAGTGGGGGACGTCGTCAGGATAGTTGAAACCAGGCCGATTTCGCGTGATAAAAGATGGCGTTTAGGTGAAGTTATCGTTAAAGGTGAAGTAGTAGAAATTAAACCTACTGAAATAGCCTAAGTTTAAATTGGGACGGTTTTGCAATGATTCAAGAATATACCAGACTTAAGGTTGGAGATAATACCGGCGCCCGCTCACTGATGTGTATAAATGTTATTGGCGGAAGTGGCAGACAGTACGCTGCTGTGGGAGATGTAATTGTTTGTGCCGTAAAAAAGGCTGTACCTAATGGTATGATCAAAAAAGGCGAGATAGTTAAGGCCGTAGTTGTTCGGTGTTCCAAGCCGTATCTCCGCCCTGACGGATCATACATACGCTTTGATGAAAATGCGGCAGTTATTCTGGCTGATGACAACAATCCCAAAGGCACCCGTATATTTGGGCCGGTAGCTCGCGAGCTTAGAGAAAAGAACTTTACCAAGATAATATCGCTTGCTCCGGAGGTATTATAAGAGGCGAATATGAAGATTAAGAAAAACGATACGGTTCTGGTTATAACCGGAAAAGACAAAGGGAAAAAAGGGAAAGTCCGATTTGCTTATCCTGGAGATAACAGGATAATGGTCGAAGGTGTGAATATGATCAAGAAGCATGCCAAGGCCAAAAAACAGGTTAAGCAGGCAGGTATAATTGAACGCGAAGCCCCCATCAGTGCAGCATCTGTTATGCTGTTGTGTTCGAAATGCAACAAACCGGCCAGGATCGGATATAAAGAGTTGCAGGATGGACGCAAAGCCCGGTTTTGTCGAGCCTGTGGTGAGGTGGTTGAGTAATGTCACAGTTAAAAGAACGTTATAAAAAAGAAATTGTGCCGGTTTTAATGGAGCGGCTGGGATATAAGAATATTATGCAGGCGCCTCGCCTGGAAAAAGTTGTGCTGAATATTGGGCTGGGTGAAGCTATCACTAATGCCAAAGCCCTTGAAGCAGGAGAAAGTGACCTGGCATCTATTACCGGACAGCATCCTGTAATTACCAGATCGAAGAGATCAATATCCGCTTTTAAATTAAGGACAGGTATGGCTATCGGTGTAATGGTAACACTTCGCGGACAGAAGATGTGGGACTTTTTTGAAAAAATGGTCACAATTACTTTGCCTCGCGTGAGGGAGTTCCAGGGAGTTCCGAGGAACTCTTTCGATGGAAGAGGCAATTACACCCTGGGGATGAAAGAACAGATAGTATTCCCTGAAATCGAGTTTGATAAAGTAGACAAAATACGTGGACTGGAAGTTGTCATTGTTACTACCGCTAACACAGATGAAGAGGGCAGGACTTTACTAGAATTATTAGGTATGCCCTTTGTTAAGGAATAAGGATAAAGAATGGCAAAGAAATCTAAAATCATAAAATCGGAACGCCCGGCAAAATTCAAAGTACAGCAACATAACAGATGTTTGTTGTGTGGCAGGCCCCGTGCTTACATGAGACGGTTTGGTACATGTAGAATATGTTTTCGAAAATTAGCTCTCGCGGGCCAGATACCCGGTGTAAGAAAATCAAGCTGGTAAATTCAACCGGCCAAGAGGTGGAATCATGATTATTACAGATCAAGTTGGTGATATGCTGACCCGCATTAGAAATGCTGCGATTGTCAGACATGATAACGTTGAAATGCCGTTATCAAAAATGAAAATTGCGGTCTTGAAGATACTCAAAGAAGAAGGATTTATAAACGATTTTGAGGTTGTAAAAGGTAAACCTGAACGCTTGATCAGGGTTAAATTGCGGTACCAGGACAACAACAAGTCGATGATCAGCGGCATGGAACGAGTTAGCAAACCGGGGCTAAGAATATATGCCCGGCATAACGAAATACCGCGAGTATATGGTGGCGTAGGTGTTGCTATTTTATCTACTCCATCAGGTGTAATAACCGGACAGCAGGCGCTTAAACAGGGAGTTGGCGGCGAAGTCCTTTGCTATGTCTGGTAAAATAATCGGGGAGATAATTAGATGTCTAGAATAGGGCGTTTGCCTATTGCCGTACCTCCAGAAGTTACGGTATCAATTAAAGAAAATTTTGTGTCGGTAAAAGGGCCTAAGGGCGAGATCAGTCAAACATTTGTACCCGGGATGTCGATTAAGCTTAAAGATGGCAAACTGATTGTCGAAAGGCCTGATGACCGTAAAGAAAACCGGGCTTTGCACGGGTTGACGCGCTCGCTCCTGAATAATATGGTGGTTGGGGTTACAAAAGGATGGGAGAAATCACTGGAAATTGTGGGCGTAGGTTTTCGGGCAGAGAAAACGGGGGATAAAGTAGTTTTACGTGTGGGTTTCTCACATACTGTAGAAGTAACGCCTTTGCCAGGGGTTTCTTTTGCACTGGACAGCCCCAGCCGGATAAAGGTCCAGGGGGTTAACAAGGAGATTGTTGGAGAAATGGCAGCTGAGTTGCGAGCTATTCGTCCCCCTGATGCATATAAAGGCAAAGGACTAAGATATGTAGGTGAATCAGTTCGTTTAAAACCGGGTAAAGCTGGTAAAGCTGTAGGTAAGGGGAAATAATGAAAAGTAATGCAACTAGATTAGCCCGCATTAGAAGGCATGAAAGGGTTCGCTCCAAGGTCGAGGGAACGAGCGAGAGACCAAGATTAGCGGTTTTTAGAAGTTTAAACCACATATATGCCCAGGTAATAGATGATTCGAAGGGAGAGACTCTGGTTTCGGCTTCAACCCTTGATCCTGAAATAATCGGGAGCATGGAAGGTAAAGCTAAAAGGTCCCAGGCAGAGCTGGTCGGTCAGACCGTTGCCAGACGGGCAAAAGAAAAAGGGATAGAACTGATCGTCTTCGATCGGGGTGGATTCAAGTACATAGGCAGAGTACAGGCTCTGGCTGATGCTGCTCGGAAAGAGGGTTTGAAATTTTAAAAGGCGGTATTTGAACAGGTGAAAGACGTTGTTAGCAAGATAGACCCTTCCGGTTTGACCTTAAATGATAAGCTGATCTACATCAACAGGGTGGCTAAAGTCGTAAAAGGTGGTAAACGCCTCAGGTTCAGCGCCTTGACCGTAACCGGAGACGCCAACGGCCATGTTGGGATTGGAGTAGGGAAAGCCAATGAAGTTCCCGAAGCAATAAGTAAAGCCGGAGCGGTAGCCAGAAAGAATTTGATTGAAGTTAAACTGAAAGGCTCGACGATTCCTCATTCGATAGAGATGAAGTATGGTGCTGCGAAGGTTTTGCTTAAGCCTGCAGCACCCGGCACAGGGGTCATTGCCGGCGGAAGCATACGAGCTGTTCTCGAATCAGCCGGGGTAAAAGACATATTAACAAAATCGATGGGCAGCTCAAACAGGATAAATGTTGCGCGGGCAACATTACTGGCTCTGAAGAGTCTGAAATCACCAGAGGCTGAGGTAGCAAAAAGAAAAACAGCCCCCAAGGTAGAGGAGGCAGTAACAGGTGGCTAAATTACGGATAACCTTGGTTAAAAGCGGAAACGGATACAGTCCTGATCAGGTAAGCACTTTACAGACACTGGGATTGAAACATTTACATCAAAGCGTTACGAGAGAAGATTCCCTGTCATTAAGAGGACAGGTGATGAAAGTGAAACACCTTGTAATGGTAGAGGAAGAAGCAAATGCATCAAAATGATTTATATCCACCTTTTGGATCGAGGAAAAATAGAAAGAGGGTAGGAAGAGGCAACGGAAGCGGACACGGCACATTTTGTGGACGTGGTATCAAAGGTCAAAAATCCCGTTCAGGACTGCAGATACTGAGAGGATTCGAAGGCGGACAGCTGCCCATCATTAAAAGGTTACCTAGGAAACGAGGCTTTTTTAACCTGTTCCGAGTAGAATACAGCCCGGTTAATATCGGGTCTCTGGATTTGTTTGCGGCAGGGACAGTGATTACACCGGAAATGCTATATGAAACAGGTCTTATCGATTCCAAGACCAGGCCGGTTAAAATACTGGGTGATGGACAGTTGAAAAATGCAGTTACTGTCAAGGCTAACAAATTCTCAGAAGCCGCAAAAGCTAAGATTGAGGCTGCAGGCGGCAAAGTGGAGGAAATTTGAGCAGCAAACCTTCCCAAAACAGGCCAAGATTGCTTCAGGCCATGTTGGATGCCTTCAGTCTGCCTGACCTAAGAACAAAAATCCTATTTACCGTCGGAATGCTGGTTCTGTTTCGTCTTATAGCACACATTCCACTTCCCGGAATTAATCTGGATGCACTGGCCCAGTTGTTCAAAGAAACCCCCATGCTGGGTATGCTGGATATGTTCAGCGGCGGAGCACTGAGACGGTTCAGTGTCGCTGCTATGGGTGTATATCCTTATATTACTGCCACAATTATTATGACAATACTGGTCCCGGTTATTCCCAAGTTACAGGCTATGTCCATGGAGGGGGAGTCAGGTCGTAACAAAATAAATATGATATCTCACTGGCTGACGATTCCCCTGGGAGCACTGGAAGCATACGGACAATTAACTTATTTGAAAAGCCAGGGTGTCGTAGACCCGCAGACAACGGCCTTTGTAATGACTACCATGATTATTTCAATGGTTGCAGGAACGGTTTTGTTGATCTGGATCGGTGAGTTGATTACTGAACATGGTATTGGAAATGGAATTTCTATCATCATCTTCGGTGGAATTGTGGCCGGTTATCCTCAAACAGTCGGGCAGGCCGGATTACTGGCAACAGGCAACGTAATTGGTATTATAGTCTACGTGTTGATACTGCTGGCTGGTGTGGTTATGATAGTATATTTCACAGAAGCGCATCGCAGGATCCCGGTGCAATATGCCAAGAGCGTTTTTCGGGGCGGACGCATGTATAAGCAATCGGGGGCTACTCATATACCATTGCGCGTAAATACAGCAGGCATGATACCTCTGATATTCGCTATGTCGCTGGTACTGTTTCCCGGTATCGTGGCCAGCTATTTTGCAGGTCCTGCCACCGCGCCGAATTTTGCCAATGCGGTAATGGACTGGTTCAACCCTAACGCCACCATGCCTGTAGGGCTTTTCTACTGGGGACTCTATTTTCTCCTGACGATCGGATTTGCTTTCTTTTATACTTACGTCATATTTCAACAGCAGGATTTACCCGGCGTATTGCAAAAACAGGGAGGATTTATTCCAGGCATACGTCCCGGTTCACAGACCAAAAGATATCTTGATAGTGTTATCGGGCATATTACCTGGGCCGGTGCTATTTACCTGGGCATAATTGCCATCATACCCTTTATTGCTCAAAATATTACTGGTATTCAATTGCAGTTCTCAAGCATGGGTTTGATCATTGTGGTAGGTGTAGTCCTGGATACAATGAAACAGCTTGAAGCACAGTTAGTAATGAGAAGATACGAAGGATTTATTAAGTAGAGGTAAGAATGTATATTATATTACTGGGTGCTCCCGGCGCAGGAAAAGGTACACAGGCAGCCTTGCTTTCCCAAAAGCTGCAATTGGCCCATATTGCGTCTGGCGATTTGTTCCGGCAGGCCCTGGCAAAGGGAACGGAACTTGGGTTACAGGCCAAGGGCTATATGGAAAAGGGTAAATTGGTACCTGATGAAATAACAATAAAGATGGTATTGGAAAGAATTGGTTTACCTGATTGCATTAAAGGTATAATACTGGATGGATTTCCGCGTAATGTTGAGCAGGCAAAAGCACTTGACCAGGCCTTAAAACAACAGCAAAAAGCTATTGACGAGACTGTTTACATAAAAGTATCCGAGGAAGAGCTGTTAAAAAGGCTCACTGGCCGCTGGATTTGTCGGAAATGCCAGGCTCCCTATCATGAAATATCATCACCGCCTAAAGAACAGGGGATATGTGATAAATGTGGTGGTGAGCTTTACCAGCGGGCAGATGACAACACTGAAACCATTAAAAAGAGGTTAGAGGTCTTTTTTGCCGAAACCGCACCTTTAATTGATTACTATAAAATAGAAGGAAAGCTGTTGGAAATACAGGGTGAAGGCAGCATGGATGAGATTTGTCAGAGAATTGTAATTGCCTTGCAGACTGAAAATTAATAATGGCTATAAGTATTAAATCAGAGCGAGAAATCGCTTTTATGAGACAGGCCGGTGAGATAGTAGCGAAGGTATTGTTAATACTGGTCGAGTCTGTGAAACCCGGGTTAAAAACAAAAGAACTGGATGCAATCGCCGAAAGGGAAATAAAACGGCTTGGAGGAATCCCTTCATTTAAAGGGTACAGGGGTTTTCCGGCAAGTTTATGCGTTTCTATAAATGACGAAATTGTACACGGTATACCAGGCGAAAAGGTCCTTAAGGATGGAGACATTGTTTCCCTGGATCTGGGGGCGATATACCAGGGATACCAGGGAGATGCTGCCCGGACCGTTGGGGTTGGGAATATAACACCTCAGGCTCAAGCATTGATCAGGGCTACCGAAGGGGCATTCAGGTCAGGGATTAAGATGGCGAGGGATAATGCACGGTTGGGAGATATTTCAGCAGCCGTGCAAAGATATGCTGAGGCCAGGGGATTCTCCGTAGTGAGAGAATATACAGGACATGGGATCGGCAGGCAGATGCATGAAGACCCACTGGTGCCCAACTATGGCAACCCCGGGACGGGTCCGGTGCTGAAGAAAGGTATGACTCTGGCTATTGAGCCAATGTTAAATGCGGGCGGCTGGAGGACGAAAATAGATAGTAATCGATGGACCGTCTATACGGAAGATGGGAGTCTTTCAGCCCATTTTGAAAATACCATTGTTATAACCGATGATGAACCGGAAATAACGACAGAACTTTAAGGATAAAGGGAGAAATTCGTAACTTAAATGATTTTCAGTGGAATCAAACAGATCCATCTGGAATATTAAGACGAACTTGATAAAATATCATGCCGAAAAAAGAGGCAATTGAAGTTGAAGGAACGGTGGTTGAAGCTTTGCCTAACGCAATGTTCTGGGTTGAGCTGCCTAATAACCATCGTGTATTAGCTCATATATCCGGAAGAATGAGGATGCATTATATTCGTATCTTACCCGGAGACAGGGTACTGATTGAACTGTCACCCTACGATTTATCACGAGGTAGGATTACTTATCGCCTGGACTAGACAACGACTGGATTATTTGAGTCTTTTTATAGTACAATATAATGTTGCGTTAAAAATAGTAATCGTACGCCCGGTAGACATAAGAATTAATATTAGTAAAGTACGAGTAAAGTTGAGAAGAAATACCGATGAAAGTTAGAGCTTCAGTAAAGACCAGATGTGAAAAGTGCAGGATTATTAAAAGGCATGGGGTTGTACGTGTTATTTGTACAAATCCCAAGCATAAGCAGAGGCAGGGCTAGTTTTTGTATGGACAAGGAGGATAGATAATGCCACGTATCGCTGGGGTGGATATTCCCCGTAATAAACAAATATGGGTTTCACTGCAATATCTGTACGGAGTTGGCCCTACCAATAGCAAACAGATACTTGATAAAGCCAATATCAAGTATGAAGTAAAAGCCGATGCATTGACAGAGGAAGAGGTCAATAAAATTCGTGAAATAATTGATCGTGAATGTGCAGTAGAAGGTGATCTCAGGAAAGAGATCAATCAGAATGTCAGACGGCTGATTGAAATAGGCAGTTACCGGGGAAGCCGGCATCGGAGAAGCCTGCCTGTGAGAGGTCAAAGGACACGTACTAATGCCAGGACCAGGCGAGGCACCAGAAAGACTGTAGCCGGTAGAGGACAGAAGCGTGGAGCTACCAAGAAATAACTAAGAAACCCGGCATGATATCGGTTAATCGACACTTTAAAAAGTAATTGTTATAATTATGCATTTGTATCCAGAATTCAGGAGGAAGTAATGCCGAAGCAGGCAAAAGGAAGAAAAAGGGAGCGTAAGTCGGTAGCTAACGGCAAGGCTTACATTCAATCTACATTTAACAATACCATTGTAACACTGGCTGATCCTCAGGGAAATGTTCTTTCCTGGGGAAGCGCAGGATCATCCGGATTTAAAGGTTCGCGTAAAGGTACGCCCTATGCCGCCCAACTGGCCGCACACGAAGCAGCCAGAAAGGCTATGGAGCAGGGGTTGCGGCAGATCGAGGTATTTGTAAAAGGGCCGGGAAGCGGTCGAGAGGCGGCTATTCGCTCTTTACAGAGCTCAGGTCTTTATATTACAAGTATTCGGGATGTCACTCCAGTGCCTCATAATGGTTGCCGTCCTCCAAAGAGAAGGAGGGTATAGGGAGATAGTATGGCTAGATATATTGGACCAATTTGTAGATTATGCCGCCGCAGCGGAGATAAGCTTATGCTGAAAGGCGATAGATGTTTTGGACCGAAATGTGCTGTCGATAGGCGGGCTAAACCACCCGGGCCTCATATGGCTCAAAGAAGACGTCTTTCTGACAGGGCTATCCAGTTAAGAGAGAAACAGAAAGCAAAATATACCTATGGGCTTTTTGAACGGCAGTTCAGACGCTTTTTTGCCGATGCTGAAAAGAAAACCGGAGTCACAGGTGATAATCTCGTAGTTTTGCTGGAACGGCGGCTGGACAACGTTGTTTACAAATTGGGATTTGCCGATTCACGTTCGCAAGCACGGCAGATCGTTCTTCATGGACATATACTGGTAAATGATCAAAAAGTTAATATCCCATCTTACATGGTAAATGAAGGGATGACCATCAAGTGGCGTGAGGGAAGCAAGAAGACAGAATACTTCAAGATACTGCTTGATGGGATAAAGTCAAAAACTGTTCCCGGCTGGTTAAGTCTGGATAGGGAAAACATCGTTGGACAAGTCGTTTCATTGCCCTCACCGGAAATGGTCGAGTCGAAATACGAGCTAACCAGCGTAATTGAATGGTACTCAAGATAATCAGTCTGGGTTAATTTAAATGGAGGTATCGCCTTGTCTCCACTATCATTACCTCGAATAGAGTGTGTAGAAAGTAGAGGTAACTTTAGTAAGTTTTCAGTTGAACCTCTGGAAAAAGGAATTGGTATTACTCTGGGCAATGCCTTGCGGAGAACTCTGTTAGGCTATCTCCCGGGAGCCGCAATCACTTCCGTAAAAATCGAAGGAATTCAACATGAGTTCTCTACTATTCCTTATGTGAAGGAAGATACTATTGAATTTCTGTTGAACGTGAAGTCGATACGTCTTAAAGCCAATTCAAATCGTCCGGGTAAACTTATATTGGAAGTTGAACGTGAAGGGGAAGTTCATGCTTCAGATATCAAAGCAGCAGATGACTTTGACATTGTCAATCCTGAGCAATATCTGGCAACCCTGGACTCTCCTCAGGGAAAGCTGTATATAGAACTAAATGTAGAACTCGGTGAAGGGTTTCGTCAGGCCGATACCAATGCTAATTTACCCATAGGGGTGATACCGGTAGATGCAATATTCACTCCAATACGAAAAGTCAATTTTACTATTGAACCGGTTCATATCGGGAGAGAAACCAGCCGGGAACGCATGTACCTGGAAGTCTGGACCGACGGTACCATAGCTCCTATTGACGCGGTCAGTCACAGTGCTCAGCTATTACTTCAACAACTGGCGCCTTTTGCAGAACTTGCCCAAACCGCCAGAGTACAGGTAGAAAAGCAGGTTTTACCTGCTGCGATTACCGACGAAAAATATAATACTCCGGTTGAAGAGCTGGATTTGTCTGTCAGGACTATAAACAGCCTGAGGCGAGGGGGAATCACCACGGTAGGTGAGTTACTTTCGAAGGATGAGAAGGAACTGCTATCGTTACGTAATTTCGGACAGAAATCCCGACAGGAAGTCGAGGAACGACTGAGGGCTCTCGGAATGGTACTGGCAACAGACGGAAAAGACAGGGATCCGTCTTTGTCTGTAGATGATGATGATTCGGAAGAAGAAGATGAACAGGAAGAAAATTCATCCGACGAATAGCGGTACGTTAAATTAACTAAGGAAGAATAAACATGAGACATGGTGTTGTAAGCAGGAAGTTTGACAGGACGACAAGTCATCGTCAGTTGATGTTCAGGAATCTGGTAACTGAGATATTGGATCACGAACAAATTAAAACAACAGAGCCTAAAGCAAAAGCAATACAGGGCATAACGGAAAAGGTTATTACTATGGCCAAGGGCGGAGGTCTTCATGCCAGACGTCAGGTTATGTCTTATTTAACGGATATGAAGGTCGTGGATAAACTGGTAGCTGAGATCGGCCCTAGATATAAAGATAGAAATGGCGGGTATACCCGCATCGTGAAAATCGGCATGAGAATGGGTGATGGCGCCTCGATAGTACAGATAGAACTGGTAAAATAGGGGGATTATGACCGGTCCGTTGATAAAAGGTTAGGGCAGGTCGAATTGGAAAAAACAACTTCCAGGGTAGTATTGGTAATTGAATATCAGGGTACAAATTATTGTGGTTTTCAATTCCAGATTAATGCCCCTACCGTTCAAGAGAAATTGGAAGAAGCCATTTTTAAGCTCACCGGTGAAAGGATCCGGGTAAAAGCTTCCAGTCGTACCGATAGCGGTGTACATGCTGCAGGTCAGGTTATTAGTTTCAGGACTGGTTCCTGTATCGGAGTCAGGGACTTCAAAGAGGGTTTGAATTATTATCTTCCGCTGGATATTGCGGTTAAAGAATCTTACAAAATAAATAAAGAATTCAGTGTTCAGCTTGACGCTGTAAACCGGCAGTATCACTACCGGATATTGAATACCAGTACACGTTCACCTTTATCCAGGGAATACAGCTATCATGTACCGAGAAAACTGGATATCGAAGCTATGAATGAAGCTTGTTGTTTACTCGAAGGTGAGCACGATCTATCATCCTTCGTAACGCAATTCAGTCATTCGGTTATCAAGAGTACCATAAAGAAGGTATTTAAAGCGCAGGTATTTAGAGAGGGAGACTTCGTTGTACTGGAGATGGTAGCCAGATCGTTTTTACCCCATCAAGTGAGAAACACAGCCGGAGCCCTGATACGGGTCGGACTGAAAAAACTGGATGTAATGAATTTTAAAAACATAGTGGAGGCTAAAAAACCAGGGTTGGCAGGCCCAACAGCGCCTGCGCAGGGATTATGTTTAATGAAGGTAAACTATCCTCGACCTTTAGGAGAATATGATGAAGACCTATAGCGTAAAACCGGAAGAGATAAAAAGAGAGACACATATAATAGATGCCGAAGATAAAATCCTTGGCAGGGTTGCAACTGAAATCGCCACAAAGCTGATGGGAAAACACAAAGCCATGTTTTCCAGGAACGCCGATATGGGAGATTGTGTAACCGTACTGAACGCCAGAAAAATTAAAGTAACAGGGAACAAACCTCAGCAAAAACTGTATTACCGTCATTCCAATTATCCCGGCGGTTTCAGACAGATCAAGTACGAGAGACTGATGGTTGAACATCCAGAACGTATCATTATATTCGCTGTGGATGGAATGTTGCCCAAGAACCATTTACATGATAAGATGATGAGGCGGTTGAAAGTGTTCGCAGGTGAGAAACAGACGATGGCCAGGGTTGAAACACCGGCGGATGTCAAGCCAAGGATAAAGAAAGCGGAAATCAGGAACATTCCGGTAAAAGTGGATGTAAAAGGCAAGAGAGAGATTAAACACTAGCAGCCACCGGAGTTGATTCCGGACAGACGCTACGTATGCTGATATAGGCAAAATGGGAATATTGCTGGTATTTATTAGAGATTAGAGGGGATAAAATTCAGTGGAAAAACAAGCTTATTTTTCCGGTACAGGCAGAAGAAAAACAGCGGTCGCGCGGGTAAAAATAATGCCCGGCAACGGGGCCATAATCATAAACGGCATACCTTATGAAGAACTTTTCACAAGACCGGAATCACGCCGGAGAATATTACAACCTCTGGTAGCTACCGAAAGTTTGGGAAAATATAACATAGTAATTAAAGTTGAAGGTGGCGGTACTTCATCTCAGGGTGGAGCTATTTCACACGGTATAGCGAGAGCACTGGTTGTAGTTGACGAAAAAACAAAAGACACGTTGCGAAAAAATGGTCTGCTGACACGGGATTCCAGGGGCAAGGAAAGAAAGAAACCTGGTTTGAAACGTGCCAGGAAGGCTCCTCAATACACAAAGCGTTAAACCGCTGCAAATTTGGAAACATAAAGACCCCGACAATTATATGGCCGGGGTCTTTTAGTTTATATGTGAAGCGATCAGGACTATCAAAGGTTCTTGTTCTGGTTATCCAGTGCGACTCTGGCAGCTTCCATTTCGGCCGCTTTTTTGCTTTTACCTTTTCCCTGTCCCAGTATCATGTCTTTAATTTTTACTTCTATTGTAAATTGCCTGTCATGATCTGGTCCAGTGGCGCTGACAAGATGGTATTCAGGAGTAATTTGTTTTTCGGCTTGCATGCGCTCCTGAAGCCTGGACTTATAGTCCGTTACAGTTCCAATGAGTGATTGCTTGAAGATTTCTGGGTTGAAGAGTTTCATAATAAATTCTTCAGCCGCATCAAGTCCCCGGTCAAGGTAAACTGCGGCTATCAAAGCCTCAAAGGCGCCTGCCAGATTTGCCGGCTTGTCCCGTCCTCCTCCAGCCTCTTCGCCATTGCCAAGATAAAGGTATTTGCCGAGATGAATCGAACGCGCCAGATCGGCCAGTGTTTCACGTCTTACCAGGTGCGAGCGGAATCTGGTAAGGTCTCCTTCGGGAGAATCCGGGTATTTTTGATAAAGGTTTTTGGTTATCACCAGACCCAGGACTGCGTCACCCAGGAACTCCATTCTTTCATTAGAGGCAGGTGCTTTGGCCGGATTTTCGTTAATATATGAACTATGCACCAATGCCAGTTCCAGCAGAGAGGGGGTTTTGAAATTGATACCGATATATTCTTGAAAATGTTTTAAGTCGACCAATTTGTATTCATCCGGAAAATCTTATATTTTGAACAACAGGGTATGATAATGCCAGGTTATTAACGGTACTTGTTAAAAGCCTGCCTGAGCCCTTCGAAGGATCCCTGAATGTGCCTGTCATCTATACAGCAGTAAGAAAGACGGAAATATCCCGGAGCCTTGAAACCGGAGCCTAAAACCACCAGGATTCTTGACTTTTTCAATTCATTGGAAAAGACGGTGTCATCAGCTATGGGTGCTTTGGGGAAAATATAAAAAGCACCCTGGGGTTTTACTACGGAATAGCCCATGCCGGTCAAATTATCATAAAGAAAGTCTCTCTTCCGGCGGTATTCGTTGATGTCAACACAGGCGTCCTGGACCTTGCAAACGGCATTTTGCATAAAGGCCGGCGCATTGATAAAACCCAGAACCCTGTTGGCGTAGATTAATCCGTTGGCTACCTCCTGAGCGTTTTCGCAGTCCGGGTGCACGGCTGCATAACCGATACGTTCTCCCGGCAGAGACAGGTCCTTGGAAAAAGAGGTGGTAATGATACTATGAGGATAATAATTTACAATTCGCGGACATTTGGCGCCATCAAAGTATATGCGGGAGTATACATCGTCACTCACAATATAAATAAGGGTATTCAATTTGGCGGACTGACGAGTTACAATATCGGCAATGGTTTTTAGAGTGTCAGCACTGAAGGCAGTACCTGTTGGGTTATTGGGAGAATTAATCACGACTGCCTTGGTTTTGGCGGTTAAACTGGCTTCAAAAACATTAAAATCCGGATTAAAATTCTCGTCGAACGGCATGGACTTGACAATGCCGTTATGGTTGTCCACGTAAGTGTCATATTCAAAGTAATGGGGAGCAAAACATATTACTTCTTCTCCTGCATTAAGCAGGGCTTTAAAGGCAATATTTAACGCACCGGCGGCACCTACGGACATCACAATCTCATTCATGTTGAATTTTATCCCGGTATCCTTCTGAAGCTGTGCCGCTACTGCGCTGCGCGTATCATTATATCCTGCGTTTTCCATATATCGATGCATTCCTGAAACCGGATATTCTGCCAAACGCATGACTTCGTCTTTAAACGCCTGCGGGGGTTCCATCAGCGGATTTCCGATGCTGTAATCATATACATTGTCATCGCCATGGACCTTTTTTAGGGCAATTCCCTCTTCGAACATCCTTCTTATATAAGCACCGCCGATAATGCCTTTTTTGGCTTTCTCAGAAATAGACATCGCATTTCCCCTTTACATTTGAGAAATAAATCCTGACGGAAATCGGAAAATGTATCAACATAGAGCTTTTCCGCAGCTTTAAATTAAACTAATTATAACATAATACCGGTGAAGACAGTATATAACCATATCCGTGTGTCAACGGGGAAGATTACCCTCATGCCGTTATATACTCTATAATAGTAAAGATGAGCCAAGGATGAATTGTAGTTGCTTATCTCAAAAACTACCAATCTACGATAAAAACAAAAAAGATAACGAAATGGGGGCACACAAGAGATGATGGATTTTGAATTAACCGAGCACCACAAGAAAATAAAATCAGAAGCTGCCGGATTTGCCCAGGCGGTTATTGCTCCGAGAGCGGAAGAATTTGACAGGACGGATGAGTCACCCCTGGATATCTGGAGGGAGATGAGCAAGCCACCTTTCAG
>CAYLVC010000018.1:0-18579 GCA_964387005.1 uncultured Dehalococcoidales bacterium
TGTACCGCTGTTAGAGTTGATCAGTAAGGCACAAAAACTGCAGGTATTCAGCAGCTATTATTTAAGCTTACCCGGTTCCGTTTTAGGAATTATCTCAACAGATTAAGGGTCGGCTGTTGTAAGCAGGCGAAGAGTACAAATCATGTGGAGATTGCAAATATGAAACTGAAATTGCTTTCAGCCGGGCAACCCTGTGATTGCAAAGAAAACCTGCCCGGCAGGTGAATACGAAAACATTCCAGCTAGGATTTCTCCATCGGGTAACCCAGTTCTCTCCAGCGGGTGATCCCGTCATGCAGTGCCTTAATTTTATCGGTATCAAAGCACAGGTTAATAAGGTCCAGTGCCATTATGGCGCTGGTGGTATCCCCTTCGCAATCACAATAAGGTACCAACAGCGAGTCCGCAGGAAGACCTGAAAGCATCAGGTCTCTTTCCATGGAGTTACCGGAAGGATCATAATAAATATTGACCGCTCCGGCCAGGTGTTCGGCTTCGTAGCTGGTGCTGTCCCGTGTATCGATTACGACTACTTTCTCACCCTTCTCCATCAATTGTTTTAATTCTTCGCAGGATATGCGCGGCACTTCATTAATATCCATATTTCCCCGCTTTCATACTTTATTTGCAGCATATTATGTAATTATCACCACCAATAAACACTTTAAAGGAAATCCATGTTAAACGTCAATGCCGGAGACTATATTGAATTCTCCGGCATTGTCTGTTCTATCTTCCACTGACGGTTTTTATGGATCACCGTCTTGTCGGGTGAACAACTGGTTTTATCTCCACGTGTCGATCAACACGCCTTTTCCCACCCTGAAATCCGTGACAAACCAGATAGTATTCATTTGACCGCCCACTACCACGGTATTTATACCCCTGGGATTAGTAAAGGGTTCTATCAGTGTTTCTTCCGGTACCCTTTTCCAGGTTGCATAAGGTTCAAGTCCCTGGAGTGCAAGGTTGGCATAAAAACTGGTGGAGAGCCCGTTACCCCAGAACTGGTGGGCCGGGACTTTAATATTTTTGGAAAACCACTGGGCAAGGCTTTCTTTGGAAGCGAAACCCTGATGATCATGCAGCATCTTTGCCACGAGAGGATCGCAGCAGATGGTTGCGGCTGAACCCAATGCGGTGAGTGATTTCATATAGTCACGCATAAGGAAGTTGGCCGGATATTCGGCTTCGACTTCACCGACGCAGGAGATGTATGTCCATCCGATGCCCACGGTAATGACGCTGTCTGTCTTCTTGTAGCCGAATTGAACGCTAAGCGGATTCCAGCCTTCAGGCAGACCCTCTTCATTTTCGGCAATGCAGCAACTGTTGTATTGTAGATTATTGCCCAGGGAACAAAAGGCGGTTTTTCCGGCGTGGAGATTACCCGCACCCCTGGAGAGCAGGGTAAAAGACCTTCCGATAGTGGCGTTTGGGCCGTTATAAGGACCAAATGCACCTGTGCCGTAATTCATGCCGATTTCATTGCGAATCGGCCCGTTCACTATGATTATATTGGCCATTGAGGTGGTAGAGTTGCCGTAAGGTGACAGCGTTGCCAGCGCCAGGATTACCGGTAGATATTGGGGTTTGGCTCCTGCCATCACAGCATGGACTGCCACCTTCTCGACGGTTAATTGACGTCCGCCGCCCGGCCAGGTAAGAGTCTTGACCACCTCATCCGGTTTATGGCTGGTGCCTTTCAGCATCGCTGCCACCCTTTCTTCAGTGGGCAATATCACCGGCAGGTAATCCGTCCAGTCATTAGTCCTGAATAATTCCTGGAGGTTATCTTCAGTATCAGGTGGCAGTAACCTGGGTTCTGTAGCACCGGAAGGCAAACCGGTCAACTGCTCTTCGGGTGTAAGGGGAAGGGTAAGGCTTTCTATGATCTCCTGTATAATGGGTCTTCCGGTAACCGGATCGTTTCCGGCAAGATATTTCTCATGTACTTCCCGGGACACACCGGCAACGGGCAGTGGAAATACCGTAAAGCGAAGGGGCGCTCCATTGCAGTACAATCTGTCCCAGCCCTTCAAATACTCTATTACATTACGTCCGGTACAGGCCGCTACAGGAATTCCCATTTTCTCCAGGGTGGCTGCATGGCGGCTCAAGGCCGACCCGCAGCCATCTCAGCAGCTTAAGCCGATGATACAGGCATCTCCTTCGGCCTTGATCCTTTTCCAGAGAGCAGGATCATCATCGTTATAACCGCCTTTTTTCTTGATAAGATGGGTTTTCAAAGTGGGAATATTTTGTGCGAACCAGTTCTGCAACACCTCAAACACATCATAGCCCGCTTTGGGACCGCCCCAGCCGATATCGACCATGAAGACGGTTTTGTTGTCCAGGCTGGAAAACATCCGGGGAGCCAGCGGCACTCTCTCCACCATGGTACTGCTGCAAGCAGGGTTCAGTATCGTGATTTTTTCATTAGACATTCAGGTCCTCCAATATGCTAATCTAGTGCATCCATTAAAACTATATTGCTGGTCAAGCATATATTTGAGTAAGCAGCGGATGTTGTCCAAAAAAGCTAACGACAGATATCTATGTAGCGATTATACGCCAATTCTGCCGGAAAATAAACTTCCCGATAACTACGTTATTTACCGAATAACCGGCAATTCGACATGCCAGTTCCTGCGGTTTTTGTTTCGGCCGGGTTCTAGATTGAACGGCCGATTTCGAATCCATCCCAGATGGCGCTATGGATATTTCGCGGCTGAACACAATCACCTGCCGCAAAGAGCTGCGTTACCTTGCCCAGCAGGGATTGATGCAAAGAATTATCTGATTTCAGACCTGCCGCCAGGATGACGGTATCCGCGCTGATTAAAAATTCACTGTTATTTTGAATCACGCTGAGGCCATCATCAACGACAGCCCTGACCTCAGTACCAGGGTACATGACAACTTTGTTGAAAGCCAGTAAATCCAGGAGCATCATGCGGTTCATTCCCGGAACAACAGGGCTGCCGCTCAAGAACTCCGGCAGCATTTCAATAAGCGTGACATTTTTACCTTTCTGTGCCAACCAGAGAGCTGTTTCACACCCTACCAGTCCGCCACCGATTACGGCTGCGTTTTTGCCTGCTGTAACCTTTCCAAGAAGAAGGTCGATACAGGTAAACACTTTCCCGGTACCAATCCCCGCTATGCCCGGTATAACCGGCAACGACCCTGTGGCAATGATCGTGACATCCGGTTTTTCTCTATCTATTAAGTCATCTGTGGCTGTTTCCCCTGATAAAACTTTTACTCCTGAGTTGTGAAGCTCGAGTTTAAACCAGGCCAGGAGGGTTATCAGGTCCTTTTTAAATTGTGGTATCGAGGCTTCGATCAGGTGTCCACCCAGATATCCTTTCTGCTCATAAAGCCTGACTTCATGTCCTCTCAAGGCTGCTACCCTGGCGGCCTCCATACCGGCAACCCCTCCGCCTATAACAAACACCTTTTTAGGTGCTTCCGCCTTCATCAGCCGGTATAGTCTTTCCCTGCCGCAGGCCGGATTTACAGCACAGCAAAGCGGTTTACTGCGCATGAAGCGCCCTATGCAGCCGTCGTGGCATCCAATGCAGGGACGTATTTCAGTTGTTTTTCCTGCTGCCGTTTTGTTACTCCAGTGTGGATCGGCCAGTAGCCCGCGGCCAAGCGCTACAATATCAGCTTTTCCCTGTGAAATCACTTCCTCGGCCAGATCAGGTACTTCCAGCCGTCCAACCGCTATCACCGGGATTTTCACCACTTTTTTTACTTCGGCGGCCATATCGATCATACAGCCGTGCTCCTGGTATCCCGGCGGATGAGCCCAGTACCAGCTATCGTAACAACCGGCATCTACATGAAGCGAATCAAACCCGGCTTTTTCCAGCAACCCGGCCATTTCCAGACCTTCGGGTATATCCCGTCCCGCTTCCACATAGTCCTCTCCCGGAAGGCCGCTGGAGTGCAGTCCTTTAATTTTGTGTTTGAGCCCGAAACGGTACTGTACGGGAAAATCTTTACCGGCGCGTTTTTTGATTTCGTTCAGGACGTCAATTGGAAAGGTTAGCCTGTTTTCCAGATTTCCACCGTATTTATCCGTTCTATTGTTCCAGATGGCCGTGGTAAACTGGTCCAGAAGGTAGCCTTCATGACCGTGCAGTTCTATTCCATCCACACCCGCGGCAGCCAGAATGGCAGCTGCTTCACCGAAGGAACGGACTATGTGCTCAATCTCTGTAATGTCGAGCGGACGGCAAATAATATCAGGATCGGAGTAGTTAGGAACAGCCGAGGCTGAAACCGGCTGCGATCGCAGGATTCGTAAAGGCGCCACGCGGCCGAATCCGGCAGTCAACTGCACGAATATTTTAGTTCCAAGTGCATGAACTGCCTCACAGAGCTCTGCGAACGGCGCTATTGATGAGGAGTTGATTTGATGCATGGCGTGGGCATTGGTTTCGATTTCATTTTCAACTTTAAAGACACTGGTTATAATCAATCCCGTACCGCCCCTGGCTCTTTCGATATAGTAATCAATAGCTCTCTGTGATGGATTTCCGTCCGGCTCGGTCAGTCCGATTATCCCCATGGGAGCCATGGCGATACGGTTTTTAATAGTTACTTTGCCGATGCTGACCGGTTTAAACAAATGCGGGTACTGTATACTCATCTCAAACTTCCTTACGGGATTCAACGCTCCGGCTCTGGATTGTTGACAATATTTTAGAATAAAGATAGGGCTTTTTGAAGCATATGTCAATCGAAGAAGACCTGCGATAAAGAATTACTCAATGAGCGGGGGGAAAACAAGCCCGCTGTGACATATTACAATCACAGCGGGCCGGGACCTGCCAGGTATTAAATTTTAAACCATAGATCTGGCTAGAGGTAATGATTGATTCTTGACATCCACTTTACCCTTTAAATAGTCAATCATGGGCTGGGTGATAAGGGGAACAACATCACCGATCATATGCGGCATGAGGTTGTCCATAACTCCCGGCATCAGGTTTGGCATCTGCTCAGCCATATAGTCCGGCATGGGTATTATCTCTTCCACCCGTTTCAGCATAACAGGCATTACTTTTGGCATCATCATGGGCAACAGCCTGGGGAAAAGTAATGGGAACAGAGGTTTCATCAGATCCAGCGCTCCGGGTATTTTTCCCATAGTCCGCATTATACGACCCATTCCCCAAGGCATGGCCTTGATTAGCTCTGGCCACATCGTACTCATAAGAAGGGCAAATCCTTCAGGTGTCATTAATTTGATCATCGCTTCAAAAACAGCCCATTGCTGTTGTACCTCAGGGCGAGGATCCGGCAGATCGATACCCAGTCGTGAAGCGGCGAAATGGGCCAGGTCAGTAACTTCAACCGGCACTTTTTTCGTGTCGGCGCTAACCCTCAACTGGAATTCACAGCAGGGACAGAGGGCAAGGACCTGATCGGCTCCTGCCTCCAGGGCTTCATCCAATCTGACCTTGCCTACTTCTGCTGCTACTGCCGGATCTTTAATTAGTGTCAAAACACTGCCGCAACAATGGGCATCTTCCCGGTTATGCTCCATTTCTACCAGTTTTACCCCGGGAATTGCTTCGATTACCTGGCGCGGCGGTTCATATACCCCTGTAACCCGCCCGATGTGGCATGAGTCATGCCAGGTAACGGTGCAGGGTTTGTGTCCGTTGGCCGGGAATTTGAATTCTCCGCTGGCTATTTTTTCAGCCAGTATTTCACTATAATGCCTGGACTTTATGTTGTATTCCACTCCCAGTTTTTCAGCCCATTTGGGATATACATGTCTCCACATCATGTCGCAGGCCGGGCAGGAGGTAACAACTGTATCAGCGCCCGATTCCCTGACGGCCTTTATGTTTTTCTTCATTGTCTCAGCAAAAAGGTCCCATTTCCCGGCTACCAGCATGGGTGTTCCGCAGCAACTCTCTTTTTCGCCTGTGTAGGTAAAATCTACACCGGCTTTATCCAGCAATTGGACGCTGGCTATCCCGATGTCACGTTCGACATAGCTGGCAGTACAGCCTGCAAAGTAAGCCAATTTGGCACTATGCTGCGGTCCGTGTTTTTCTCGCAGTTCTGAAGGAAACCAATCAGCTCTGTTTTTCCTGTATCCCGCCCAGATATCTCCTTCTTTATGTAAAGCTGCTGCCATGATTTCAAAGGGCGGGAAAGTCATTTTCTTTTCCGTCTGGATCAACTGGCCGCGCATTTTCAACCAGGACTGTTCAATCGGCAGGGATATAGAACAGCGTTTATTACAGAGCTCACAGGTCGTACAGGCCAGAATCGCATCTATCATGAACTGGTCCCATTTTTCACGGCCTTCGAGATATTCACGCATCCAATACCATTTGCCCCTGGGGCTCTGGCTTTCCCATCCACGCCCGTAGAACTGGTCGCATTCATCCACGCAATAACCACATTGAGAACAGGCGTAAGCATACCAGGCGACGTCACCGGGAATATTGCGCACCATGCCGCCCGGTCTTTCTCTGACCTCGGTTACGACTTTGTTGCCGATCGGCCGGATAAGTGGTTCAAATACGGCAGCCAGCCCTAAAGCCCGGCTGATTAGACTGCGGCCGATGACTTTTCCGGGATTAACGATTCCATGCGGGTCTATTTTCTTTTTGTATTCCATCAAACGGCTGGTCCTGTTTTCCCCCAGGACATTTTTTACTTTACCTGAATAATAGAGTCCGGTGGAATAAGGACGGCCTCCGTATTTTTCGGCGATCTTCATTATTGTCAGGGAAAGGGCGAAGACAAAATTATATCTGAACTTACGTTGATCACTTGGTATGAGGCCAAGAATAACCACTTCGGGTTTACCACCGGAACCGCGTCGTATCACGATTCCTTCCTTTACCAACGGCTGTTTTACTTTGTTTTCAATCTCAGACATAGTTTTGCCCAGGTTGGAAAGGGGTACTACGATTTCAGCCGGTACCAGGCTGGGTCCCAGTCTCTTGACCGCCATTATCTTGAAGCGGTTTTCCCATTCATGCCGGGCAATATGATCAGGCAGTTTTTCAGCACCGTATTGTTTAATCAGACCAGACAGCCGCTCCATCACTTCCGCTTTATCTGCGGAGCGGAATGCCAGAGTGGTTATGTAAAGCCCAGGCAGAATCACTCTGTCTTCTACCGCCTTCCCCTGGTGTTCTCGAAGGGGGATGACATTCTTCATTTTTGCCATCAGGGGGTTTATGAAAAGAATAGACCATATCGGGATTTTTTCATCGATTATACCTTGAAGTAAGCCCTGGAGTCTGTCTGTATCGGGACTGCCTACCGCTAATACATCCAGGTCTTCTTTAGGACGAACACGCAAAGTAATCTCACTTATAAGACCGGTAATTCCACCGGCGTCACTGACTACGTCCAGATCCAACCCCGAAAGATCAAGGGGTTTCCCATCCGGGAGGACCACCCGGGCACTAACCAGGTTGTCTCTGAACCAGCCATATTCAAATGAACCTATTCCCGCTCCACCCTGGGCCAACCACCCGCCTACCGAAGCTGCCGGATAGCTGGATGGATATAGACGCAGTGTCAATCCCTGTTTTTCCAGTGCGGAGTCAAGTGTTTGCCAGACCAGACCAGGCTGAACTCTGACTGTAAGATTATCCCGGTCTATATTTAAGACAGATTTCATGCGATAGAAATCAACCACCAGACCCTTTTTTACCGGTAATACTCCTCCGTAACCTGAGGTAGCCCTGCCGCGCGGAGTTAGCGGAACATGGTTTTCCGCCGCCCAGCGAACAAGTTGAATCAGTTCTTCCTCGGATACAGGCTGGACTACCGCTTCAGGAATGGTGTCACCCACCAACGGTTTGACCATTCCGGGCAGAGCGGCAATATCATGACCGTATAGTTTTCTTTCAGTCTTCCTGAACGTTACACGGCTTCCATATTGTTGTTCCAGATAGGCCTTCTGCTGTGTATTTATTGCGCCCATATCTTCCTCCCCTCCATTAACGATCTATTGTTTTCAGATTTCTCCGCTGGATATCCGGTTAAGCAGTCTGTCAGCAAATTCCCTGTTTTTAGCGATGCGGTTCATCAATACTTCATGTACAATATCGCAGGCTTCTATGATTTTCCTGTCTGAGACGGAATAATAAACATTTGTACCATCCCTTCTGAAATTCACCACTCCTCCATTACGCAAGAGACCCAGCTGACGTGAAACCACAGCTTGTGGAATGTGCAGCCTCTGGGCAAGCTCACCTACCTGTTTTTCTCCATCACGCAATTCGTTTATTATCATCAGACGCTTTGGATCTGAAAACAGTTTACTCATATTGGCTTTTAGTTTGAATAGCTCCATATCGAAATCTGAAGGCATGGCATTTCTCCAATAACATAAATATATAAATATCCATATATATTATTATATATATCTATATAGTTGTCAATATTGATGGATAGTGGTTACACCTCGGAGAAAGAAAGCACGAGGTACAAGAAGCAGTTTAAGAAAAATTGCGCGGTATTAGGACAATTGAGAGGATATGATGAGCAAGGTTCCTGATCTTACAGGTTGTAGCGACGGGGTTGAACACGGCATTTTTCAGCTCTGATAACAGCCAGTATATCCTCGATTGCCCGGTCCATGGCATTGGACGGATTGAGAACAACATAATCGAATCGGGAAATTTGCTCCATTTCCATCTCAGCGGTTGCAAGACGCAGGGATAGTTCTTCAGCAGATTCGGTCCGGCGTTTGCCCAGACGCCGGGATAATTCATTCAGTGAAGGAGGAGAAATAAAGACAAGTACGGCATCAGGAACAATGCTTTTAATGTGGGCAGCACCCTGAACATCCACTTTTATTATGGTGTCCATCCCCTGTCCCAGGGCTTCTTTAACCGGTGCTCTGGGAACACCATACCAGTTGCCGTAGACTTCAGCCCATTCCAGGAGCCCGTTGTTTTGTATGAGTTGTTGGAACTCATCTTTCGAAACGAAATGGTAGTCAACGAAGTCTTTTTCACCGGGCCGCTGCTGCCGTGTAGTCAGGGTAATAATGAAGCTAAAGGGACATTTACGTTCCTTCAGGCGGTTTAAAATAGCATCTTTACCGACTCCGGATGGCCCGGAGACAACAACCACCAGAGGTGGCAGGTTTTTGGGGATGAAGGCATCCTGCCGGTTATCTTTACTCATCTTCCTGTTCGGGTTTTAAAAATGATCCGACGTGACTGACCTGAAGCCGTCCGGCAATAATTTCAGGAGCTCGTGAGGTTAGAAAAATATGCCCGTTGTCCGTAAAGATGGCTGCACGCGTCTTTCGACCGTGAGTCATATCGATTAGCACACCTTTGGTACCGGCTTCTTTAATGGCCCGCTTGATATTAGTCGATGCAGGTGAGGCAATCGCAACTATTCGATTTACCGCCAAAAAATTATCAAAACCCACATGTACTAATTCTATAGCCATGGATTTCCCCTCACAACTGCTTATTTTGATTATTCCGGCTCCGGAAGATCATCGACAACCTGAAAGCCTCCGAAAGCGTAAAGTCCTACCTATCTTAATACTTTTACGGGTGAGTTAGCAATACCCTCGGAGGTCGAGATTGGTCTTTTTTCCGGTTTACAGGGTAATCCGGAGACGTCTTTCTCAAACTCCCGGATTTGTTTGAATTCTTTTTCCGGTATGATTATATTAGAATTAGTTATTCTTATCAGGATATTTACACATCTGATACAGGCGTGTTTAAATGAGGGTGCATGATACGGGGAGGAAGCAGTTTGTACAAAATATTGGAGCGGCAGGACCTGGCATCTGCCATTCATTCATTTAAAATAGAAGCCCCTGAGGTTGCCCGGAAAGCCCGGGCTGGACAATTTGTCATCATCAGGATTGACGAAAAAGGAGAGAGAATTCCCCTGACCTGTGCCGAATGGGATGAAAAAGAGGGCACCGTCACTATTGTCTTTCTGGAAGCAGGTGCAACCACCTGCCGGTTAGCCCGGTTAAATACAGGTCAGTCCGTGATGAATTTTGTCGGACCTCTGGGTGTTCCTTCTCAGATTGAAAACTTTGGAACGGTAGTCTGCGTGGGAGGAGGTATAGGAGTAGCTCCGATCAGACCTGTAGCAAAAGCCTTAAAACAAGCCGGCAACAGGGTGATCTCCATTATTGGCTCCAGGACCAGGGACTTGCTGTTCTGGGAAGACAAGCTGCGCAGGGCCAGTCATGAAGTGATCGTTACTACCGATGATGGTTCCTATGGCCGGAAGGCACTGGTTACCGAACCGCTCAAAGAGCTGCTGTCATCACAGAAAGTAGATAGAGTCATTGCTATCGGTCCGATCCCGATGATGAAATATTGTGCGTTGACTACCAGATCTTTTGGGGTGAAAACGATTGTCAGTCTCAATTCTCTGATGGTAGATGGGACCGGTATGTGCGGGTGCTGCAGGGTTTCAGTCGGACAGACAACCAGGTTTGCCTGTGTGGATGGTCCTGAGTTTGATGGACATCTGGTAGACTGGGATCTTATGACTGTGAGATCGAAGGCTTATGCGGAAGAAGAGAGACGTGCTCTTGAGCACTGGCAGTGCCGGTGTGAAAACCGCCAGACAGATACAGCACCAGAGGAGACAAATGGCAGCATTAAAACTTAACAGGGTTGAAATGCCCAGGCAGGACCCGGCTATCAGATCTGCCAATTTCCGGGAAGTTGCACTGGGTTATAGTCAGGAAGAAGCTTTAAAAGAAGCCAGCCGCTGTCTTCAGTGCAAGAAAAGGAATTGCACTGCCGGCTGTCCTGTCGGTGTGGATATACCTGAATTCGTTAAAGCCTTGCGGGAAGGCAACATGCCGGAGGCGGTAAAAACGATCAAGTCCAGGAACAGTCTGCCCGGCGTTTGTGGGCGTGTTTGTCCCCAGGAATCGCAATGCGAAGCGAATTGTGTCCTTAGGAAACAAGGCGCCCCGGTGGCTATCGGCCGTTTGGAAAGATTTGTGGCGGATTGGGAAAGAGACAACAAGGACAAACTTGACAATAAAATTGAGATGCCACCTCCGAGCGGTAAGAAAATAGCAGTAGTCGGGAGCGGGCCTGCCGGGCTTATCGCAGCCTCTGACCTGGCAAAAATGGGACACCAGGTTACACTGTTTGAGGCTTTGCACGCTGCCGGAGGGGTTTTAATTTACGGCATACCTGAGTTCAGGCTGCCAAAAGAAATCGTCCGGAATGAAGTTGATTATATAGAATCACTGGGTGTGGAGATTAGACTGGATTCCGTGATCGGAAAACTGGAGACGATTGATGACCTTTTACAAAAAGGTTTCGATGCAGCGTTTTTAGGTACCGGAGCTGGACTACCCCTGTTTATGTCTGTTCCCGGTGAAAACCTCAATGGAATCTATTCAGCCAATGAGTTTCTAACCAGGGTCAACCTCTTGAAGGCAAATGAATTTCCCGCATATGATACACCCGTTAAAAAAGGGAAAAACGTGGCCGTAATAGGCGCAGGAAATGTAGCCATGGATTCTGCCAGATGCGCTCTGCGCCTGGGGGCTCGAAAAGTCTACATTGTTTACCGCAGGACGGAGCACGAAATGCCGGCTCGAAAAGAAGAACTGGAAAACGCCAGAGAGGAAGGAATAGTTTTTAAAGTGCTGACCAATCCCAAGAGGTTTATCGGCAATGAAGAGGGTTCGGTCAAGAGTATGGAATGTTACCAGATGATGCTGGGCGAGCCGGATAAAAGCGGACGTCCACGGCCTGTTGTCAAGCCCGGCAGCGAGTTTGTTATGGATGTAGACCAGGTGATCATTGCCCTGGGAACTACCCCCAATCCACTGGTCTCCTCGAACACCCCCGGTTTATATACAACCAGCTATGGCACTGTGATCACGGATGAAGTTACGGGGCGAACCCTGAAAGAACATGTCTGGGCTGGTGGGGATATTGTTACCGGGGCGGCTACGGTGATAAGCGCCATGGGCGCTGGGAAACGGGCAGCTCAGGACATTGACAGAAGTTTCAAAAATTGTATGTAACTACTTTTATTGTTGCGTATACAGGTGGTTGCCATAGCCTGGTCGGTCTGCCGACTGCGCAAGGTGAAGCCTGAATTTTATTCAGGACGGTGGCACGGAGTCTACTCGTCGGAGACTCAACCAGACTGTGTTCCATCCACAATATTTTACGACGTTGCATATAGTTCGTATATAGTAATTTAACCAGAGCGTCCTTCTCTGCGGAGGCTTTTTTGTTTTGAACATACGGATATAGATTACAAATAAATCTAAAAGAGACCAGAATACTCCGGTTCTGCTGAACACAATGAACATGTTTAGAATAGTGTTATGATGAAAAACGGCTGGCAGCGAAAGCCGGGTGACCGTGTGATACATCCCCAACGCATACCCGGCAACCGCTTGAAACGAGTGCTGGGTGTGGCTGCTGTTTTCAGTGCGGGTTACGGCAATGTGGGTTCTTCCATTTATTATGCACTGGGGATAGTAGCTCTGGCAGCATCAGGCGCTACCCCTGTCGCTCTGGGAGCAGCCGGAATTCTTTTTATTTTTACTGCACTGACCTATGCAGAGGGCACGTCCATGATGCCGGAAGCAGGCGGTTCAGCCTCCTTTTCCATGCGCGGTTTCAACCGGGTTACCGGTTTTGTGGCCGGGTGGGCTTTGCTCTTGAGCTATATCGCAACTATTTCAATGTCGGCTTTTACGATACCTCCATATCTGGGTTTCTTCTGGTCTCCTCTTAAAGATTCTCCCCTGGTCGGGACAGCAGCGGCGATGGGCATAATTTTCGTTCTTATGTTAGTAAACATAATAGGAGTACGTGAGACCTCATTTATTAACATCGCTGCGGCTGTGCTGGATATAACCACTCAAATAACCCTTATTGTAATCGGCTTTATTCTACTTTATGACCCTGTAGTTCTCATTCACAGGATTGTAGATAACTGGCCGTCACTGGAAAATTTTGTTCTGGGAATTGCCCTGGCTTCTATTGCCTATACCGGTATAGAGACCGCCTCCCAGATGGCAGAAGAAACACGTTTGCCTGAAAAAAGAGTTCCCAGGGCAATTATCATGATGATTTTCGCCGTACTGGCTATTTTTGCAGGTATTTCGCTGGTTTCCTTTATCGCTATGTCTCCCCAGGAACTGGGTACAGTATGGGCCCGAGACCCTGTGGCGGGTATTGCCAGTAAAATCCCCATCGAACTTCTGGCCAATATACTGAAACCTTTGATTGGTATACTGGCAGGAAGTATATTGCTTATTGCAACAAATGCCGGACTCCTGGGAATATCGCGCCTGGCTTTTTCGCTTGGACACCATAACCTGGCGCCAAAAGCCTTCAGTCACGTACACCGGCGTTTTCATACGCCCTGGTTATCAGTCATCCTGTTCAGCCTGGTAGGTATTGTTATTCTGATACCCGGCTTTTTCTCTTCCACTGTGTTTGAAAATGTTGGGGCTTTGTATGCTTTCGGTTCCCTTCTGGCCTTTATGTTTTCCCACGCCTCAATACTGGCCTTGAGAATCAAAGAGCCGGATACTCCCAGGCCTTTCAGGCTTCGCTGGAATATCAGGATCAGGGGCCGTTATCTGCCGGTTACCGCTATTCTTGGCCTGCTTTTTACAGCCGTAGTCTGGGTAATTATTGCCATTACGCAGCCATTCAGCCGCTGGCTGGGTATTGTCTGGATGGTTATCGGCATTCTTCTGTACTGGTTCTTCGTTCGAAAAAACATCAATAAGCAGGAATAAACACAGGGTTTTTACAGCGGCTATTGATTAAACCATGATAATATGACTATAATACTTGATTGCTTATGAGTGACGAGGGAAAGAAAAGAGTATTTCACCGTATTCTGGTTCCGGTGACCGGCACTGAGGCTGATGATGACACCATGCGGCTGGCTTGTTGGATCGCAAAGAAGGACAAAAGCAAGCTGTATGCGATGTACGTTATTACCATAAAACGCTCTCTTCCCCTTGAAGCGGAAATTGAGTCTGAAACCAGGCGGGCTGAAGAACTGCTGGACCGGATGGAAAAAATAGCTGAGGAGGAGGACCTGAAAATGGAAACGGACCTTCTCCAGGCGCGCGAAGTAGCTCCTACTGTTATCGATGAAGCTGTTGAAAGAAAGATAGATCTGATTATAATGGGTGTCAGATACCGCAGACTCTTCGGGCAGTTCAGCCTGGGCAGCATCGTACCTTACATCCTGAAGAATGCACCCTGTCAGGTCATGTTGTATTCACAGGAAAATCAGGTTGTTAACGGAAGGCCGGCTATATGATAATAGTCATAATGGGTTGCGGGCGGACCGGTTCTCATCTGGCTGCTATGCTGGATGCCGACGGTCACCGGATCATTATCCTGGATACCGATAGCTACAGCTTTCGTCGTTTGCCTGCGGATTTTAAGGGGACTGCCCTGGTTGGCGATGGAACAAATGAAGAAACGCTTAAGAAAGCAGGGGTTGAAGAAGCCGACGCCTTCATCGCTGTAACACAGGGGGACAACCGTAATATTCTTTCCGCCCAGATAGCCAAACACGTATTCAATGTACCCAAGGTTATGCTGCGTATTTATGATCCACTGCGCAGAGAATTATATACCTCGCTCGGACTGGAAGCCTTTAGTCCGACTATTGTTTTTGCCCAGCTGCTGAAAGACAATCTGCTCAACAGGGGTCAGTAAATGTACATGATTGTTGTCGGGGGAGGAAAGGTGGGTTATCACCTGGCCAGAACCCTGATTAGTGAAGGACATGAAGTGCTGGTTGTTGAGAAAGACCGCAGCCGTATTGATTTCATTACCAGTGAAATGGGTAGTATTTGTCTTCATGGCGATGGCTGTGAAGCTACAGTACAGGCCGATGCCGGTTCCACCCGGGCCGATATGGTTATTGCAGTTACCGGAGATGATGAGGACAATCTGGTAGCCTGCCAGGTGGCAAAACACAAGTTCAATGTACCCCGCACGATCGCCAGGATAAGCAATCCCAAAAATGAGACCCTGTTCCGTATGCTTGGAGTGGATGCAACTATTTCAAGCACCAACGTAATAATGGAATACATCCAGCAGCAGGTGCCTACACATACGGTTACCCACCTTTTAAAAATACAGGATGCCGGGGTGGAACTGGTTGAAATAAAAATACCGGCTGATTCCAACAGCATCGGCAAGCGAGTCAAAGATCTGTCCTTGCCGGCGGACAGCTTTTTAGTATTAATAATCCGGCCTGACCAGAAACCGTTAATGGCAGCTCCGGAAATAAAGATCCAGCCTGGGGACCAGGTAGTTGTTTTGACTCCGACAGATACTGAAGAACAGATCAAGGATATCCTGAGAGGCCATTAACTGTCAAACCGTAACGGGACAGTCTTAAATCGACAAGGTGATTTTTCGAGCTTTTCCGGCTGATTGAGCCAGTTGCATTCATTCCGTTGTGAAACCGAGAGGTCTTTATGACTACGGACAAATATGGCAAATTCTGGCTGCTGGCAACGTTTCTGCTGATTTTCATTATAGTTCTGAGTTCCCTGCTGATAGGTACCCGGAGCGATAGAGGCCGCCCTATCGAATTAATATCTTCCCCAGGTCTCTCCGTTGAGGGTAGTATTACCATTGAAGGGGCAGTCAACAACCCCGGAACATATCAACTAAGATCAGGCGATACAGTTGATGCGGTGTTTCAGGCTGCCGGAGGCCCGGACAGCAGCGCCGATACATCCCGCATAAGCCTTTATGTGCCATGTTTGGGTGAAAAGGGGAATGCCCAGCTGGTTGATCTGAACAGGGCTGACATCTGGCTATTGTGCTCATTACCCGATATCGGGAATGTAAGAGCTCAGGCCATAGTTGAATACCGCATGAAGCACGGGCGATTCGAGGATATACACGAAATAACCAGTGTTCCAGGCATCGGTGAATCTACCTTCGAGAAAATCAAGGAATTGATTACTATCACTCCGTGATCTGGATATTTTGATATGCGGCTGATAATACTGAGCTGCGCCTGGATTCTGGGGATTTTTACCGGCTCCCTGTTGCAGTTGCCTGCTGTTCTGGTTTGCTGCGGGCTGCTGCCGGTACCGTTTGTCTTCTTTTGGCCTGAATATCGTCCAAAACTGGTGCTGGTGGCCCTCAGCCTGATGTTGTTCTTCAGCGCAGCCTGGTATTTTTCTTACAGGAGCTCGACTGAACCAGCTATGTCGGCTTTTAACGGCAGCCCGGTGGAAGTTTACGGTATGGTTGAAACACCGCCGGAATCGAAAAACAGTTTATCCCGTTTTGAGCTGTCTGCCAGGGAAATCACGGTAGATAACAAAACGCTTAAAACAGAAGGTACCCTGCTGGTCTTCACATCTTTATATCCTGAATACCGTTATGGAGACAGATTAAGGCTAAAAGGCATGATCGACGCTCCACCGGTTTTTCAGGACTTTGATTATCAGGCTTATCTGGCAGGAAAGGGAATATACTCGGTAATGATGTATCCCTCGGTGGAAGCTGCCGGCCATGAAGCAGGCAGCAGACTCATGGCCTGGATTTATGATTTACGTTGGGGAATGGCACAAAGCCTTTCGTCTGCGCTTCCGGAACCCCAGGCAGGGCTGGCACAGGGAATATTACTGGGTATCAGGAGCAATCTGCCGGATCCGCTAAAAAACGACCTGGCTGTTACCGGAACATCGCATCTGCTGGCCATTTCCGGTGTAAACCTTACCAATATCGCCGGTATTCTGATCACTGTTGGGTTATGGCTCTTCGGAAGAAGGCACTACATTTATGTCTGGCTGGCACTGGTTACGATCTGGTTTTATGCCCTTTTAACAGGTATGCAGCCTCCGGTTGTCCGCAGCGTAATAATGGCCAGCATATTCCTGTTGTCGGAGTTGTTGGGAAGGCAGAAAAATTTACTCGCTGCCCTGATGTTCAGTGCCGCAATCATGGTGGGTGTTACACCTCAGGTACTGCGGGATGTGTCTTTTCAACTTAGTTTTCTGGCGATGATTGGTCTGATATTTATCGCGCCTCCGCTTCAAGCAGCTGCAAAAAAGGTCATCAACAGGGTAACAGGAGAAGACAGCCTGGCGTCAGGCGTGGAAGGTGTAGTATCGGATAGCCTGTGCATATCACTGGCAGCGACTATTGTCGTCTGGCCGGTTATTGCCTGTAATTTTGGTATTATTTCCATAATCGGCCCGTTTTCCACCCTGCTTATCGCTCCTGTCCTGACCCCAATAATATTCTCAGCGGCTTTAACTGCTTCCCTGGGATTGATCAGCCCGCCCGCGGCCCAGGTTGTTGGCTGGATAGCCTGGGTGTTTCTTTCTTATATGCTCTGGCTGGTTAATGCCTTCGCCGGACTGTCTCTGGTCTCGTTCAACTCCATACGGGTGCATGGGGCCATTGTCTGTACATACTACATCCTCCTGGGGCTGGTAATCCGATTCGGAAGCGATGTAAAAAACCTGGCAGCCCGGATCAAGTCCGGCCTCAATTTATTAAAAACAGCCTCTGAAAAAGGGTTTGATATTATAAAATGCTGGCCACTTAAATTTACCATTATCCCCCTTTTGCTTATAGCCCTTGTTACTTCGCTTGCCGCTGCTGCCTTACCGGACCAAGATCTGCATGTCGCCATACTTGATGTGGGACAGGGTGATTCCGTGCTGATACGCAACGGAGGACAAAACATATTGATAGACGGTGGACCGGACCCTCAGCCGGTGTTGCTGGAACTGGGTAAGGCGCTGCCTTTCTGGGAGCGTAAGCTCGACCTTGTCGTACTGACACATCCTCATCTAGACCATCTTGGCGGTTTAGTTGAGGTGCTGCGCAAATACCAGGTTAAAAAGGTTCTGACTACCGACATGGTTTCTTCAATACCCCATTTTATTGAATGGAACCACCTGTTGAAAGCTAAGGCAATAAATACCTTCACGGCTATGTCAGGACAGAGCGTAATTCTCAACTATGATACAAAACTGGAAATACTGAATCCCGGGGGAGCACTGCCTGAAACCGGAAGAGACATGGAAAATGAGGGTATCGTGCTGCGTTTGACCAGGGGGAAAATCAGCTTTCTCTTCACCGCCGATATAGAATCCGAAGCCGAAGCGGAACTATTAAGACGAAGGGCTGATCTTGACTGCACCGTATTAAAAGTTGCGCACCACGGGTCCTCTGCTTCCTCGACTGCCGGGTTTCTGTCTGTTACACGGCCTGAAGTGGCAGTAATTTCTGTAGGTGTCGAAAACCGCTTCGGCCATCCCAGTATGGAAGTAATTGACCGGTTGAAAGAAAGTTCTATTCCCGCTCAAAATATTTTCCGCACCGACCTTTCCGGCACCGTAGAATTCACCACAGACGGCAGCGCTCTGTGGGTTAAGACCAGTAAGTGAGAAAGAAGTATAAAATGGTAAGTGTTGGAATAAAGAATAGCCCGGGTAATATGTTAACTGGCATCAATATTAAGTGTTTGGAGAAAATAATATGGTAACTTCTGTTGGAGATATGGTCCATCCATGGTACAAGGGCAATCACGAAT
>CAYLVC010000019.1:0-591 GCA_964387005.1 uncultured Dehalococcoidales bacterium
TGGGGCTTCCTGACCTCTTTCCAGATCAGCGGTCCGTGTTTGGTGCCTCTGGGTATCCACATCCCGAAGGTTGTGTCGAAGGTCAGCAGATCATCCCCCATGCCGAATTGCATGGTGGCTCCCAGGTCCTCCGGGTTTTGGGGGTCTCCACCGATGTGCAGTACGATTTCGTCAAATTTGTTGTGAGTCATGGCCGGAATGTTAGGCTGCACCACATCCCAGATCCAGCCAAATTCGATATAGTAGTTGGCTACATTGATCTGCGACTTGCTCATGTAGGTCATGGTAGGGGCCTGCCGTCCGGTGACTTTATGTTCTCCAGCTTCCCTGATCGGAGAGCGGATAACGTACTGCTCGTAGTCGAAGTTTTTGTCTTTTTTCGGCAGCGCCGGTTTGGCCTCCTTGATGCCGCTATTCCCCCAGCCTTTCTTGACGTCCCCCGTTCCCAGCATGAAAACCATCTCGACATGAGGGAATTCAAATTTTTTCCAGGTCAGCGGCCCGTGGGGAACACCGGCCGGAATATAGATACCGGTGGTGGTGTTAAAAGTGATCGGCTGTCCGCCGATATAAAACTCGATTTCTCCCCCC
>CAYLVC010000019.1:601-5552 GCA_964387005.1 uncultured Dehalococcoidales bacterium
AGCCCGATGTAATAGGGTACTCCCGGGACCTGTTTTTCACTCATCATCGTCATGGTGGGACTCTGGCGGTTTTTTACCCCGGGGCCTGCTTCGTAAATGGGTTTTCTGACGGCATATTTTTCATATTGTGAGGCCATGTTTTCTCTCCTTTCAAAATAGTACTGATATAGAAAGATAGTTCTCTTAACGGAAAATCCCACAGGACGGTCAGGACAGTGAATATAGTATAGGGAGATAAAGGCCAAAAATCAAACAGCTTATCAGCCCCGCAACGAGCGAATCTGGGCAAATTGCACTTCAAGATTACTAAAAATCCTTCTCCCGTCTTCCTTTTTCTAAGGAAGAAGCTGGTCTGCTCCTTAAAAAAGGTTCAATGCCCATTTCAATAGCAAACAAAGCACGCAGCCAATTTCCCCCTTAGAAAAAGGGGGATTAAGGGGGATTTTCCCTTTCCCCTGGCAGACTTTCAATAGTTACTTTACTTTTTTACCAGCTCCCCGGCCCAGGCTGCCGCTCTTTCTAATTCGCCTTCCAGCAAAGGACCTTCCTTGCCTTTGACAAAAAATCCTGCCGCCGGGACTACCAGGTTGCCGCCTCTGGCTTTCAATCCGTCAGCGATGCGTCCCGCCGCAAATCCGAAGATTTTGACAATGGCTGTTTTTATTCTTGTATCGAAGGCGGCCACACTGATGTTCTTCAGCATACCTGCCGGAATTTTATCCATGAATTCCCGGGTGCTTTGAAGTGCTCTTCCTCCCTGGGTGGGCGACCCGACGATGATCAGGTTATAGGAGGACATCTCCTGGATATTCACCTGGTCTGAATGCACCAGCTTGACCTCGTTGGGCGCCAGTGCCCCGGCAATGGCGTTGGCGATTTTTTCAGTGTTCCCCCAGACTGAGTCCACCACTATTAATACCTTCATGGCAGCACCTCCTCTTTATTCTTGATTTACCAGTATACTCTTTAGTACATCAGGTCTCAATATTGCTTTCCGTTCAGTCTTCCGGCTCCATAATACTTCATTTTCATTATCATATCCGAATTGACAATCGTTAAATCTTTAAGATACCATTGCTACCAATACGGATATGAATAAACTGAGCAGCAATAACACAACTGCTGCCGGAGGAGGACAGAATATGGGTGATCTCTTGAAGGGTAAAGTGGCTGTAGTCGCCGGTTCAGGCCAGGGAATCGGCAGGGGTATCGCCATCGGTCTGGGCCGGGAGGGGGCCATGGTTGTTACCAATAACCGCAAACCCGGTTCCACCGGTCTGGCAATACTCAAAGAGCCGCACCTGAAGGCAATGACAGCGGAGCAGAGAGAATGGGTATTGAAGCTGGAGAAGGAATATACCGGTGACGCAGCAACAACCTCCCAGGCAATCAAAGACCTGGGAGGCGAGTCCACTCCTTTTTTCGGCGATATCCTGAAATTCGATGTAGCCGCCAGTTTGATCCAGTTTGCCGTCGATACCTATGGCAAGATAGATATCCTGATCAATGTCGCAGGGACGTTTCGTTTTTCACCTATCTGGGAAGCAACCGAAGAGACCTGGGACTATGTGGCAGGCTTCAAACCCAAAGCCTACTTTAATACCATCCGCCATGCCGTCCCCCACATGATGAAGCAGAAATGGGGACGCATCCTGAATTGCACCTCAAAAGCCTGGGCGGGAGACCCCCTGCCTCACGCCCATTATGCCGCCGCCAATGCCGGTGTAGTCGGCCTCACCCGGGGCGTGGCCAACGAGCTTTATTCCCATGGAGTTATGTGCAATGCCTTTTCACCCTGGGCCAGGACCCGGGCTTCATTCGAGCTCACGGCCTACACCTTGATGCAGAAAGGCGATAAGACACTGGATAAAAAGAGCCGGGATGTTGCCATGTTCGAAATGACGCCCGATCCGGAAGACCTCGGCCCGATCATGGCTTATCTATCCTCCGACCTGGCAGCCGGAATAAGCGGCACGGTTTTCAATATCGGCGGGAACTATGTCGGGATACACGAGGACCCGGAGATCAAGAGGACCATTATTAATGCCGGCGGGCGCTGGACAGTCGACCAGCTCAAACAGCAGGTCCCAAAGAACCTCCTGCCCAACTATCACAGCCGGGCTGAACACCCGTAACCGTTTTTCAATCCATGACCTGAAATAATTTGAACTTCCGTACTGGTAAGGGCTGGTTTCGAACCAGCCCGCCTCCACTCATGAATAAATATGATGCAACAAAAAGTAGGGTGGGTTGTGTGGCCTCCGATACTCGAAGCACAACCCACCACATACCGTGAATACCCTGTTATATTGATATTTCCGCAGAATAGCCGTTAATAGCGGTTTTTGAAATTTGTTAATTTGCTTTTTGTTTGTATCTTTTTTCTTGTATCTTGCCTTCACACCCTTCTGTGTTCCAGGTACTCACGGTACCATGCCAGATGCCGCAGTACCCTGGCTGCGCGGCGCTGGTGCGGGTATTCGGGAATGCGCTGGCTGTTTAGAGGAGGTGGGGCCTCCTGTTCTACACCGGGCATGGGCAGAAACCGCCTGACCAGATACAGCGGTTTTTGATATTTCTTGACCTGCTGGGCCAGCCTGTCAAGCATCTTCCGCTGTTCTATCTGCATGGCCTTGATTTGCTCTCTGCTGAAGCTTATGCCTGCGCCGGGAGGAGGAATCATCGGCGGCAGCATAGAAATAACCGCATCGATGTTTTTGTCTGCCAGGAGAAAATCGTGACAGGCAACTAATATGTCGCTTTCCCCCATCATTTTTATACCCGCCAGGTCGACCGGGTTGCCGTGAGACCAGCGGGGAGGCAAAATGGTATTCAACTTTTCAATTGTGCCGGCTTCAAGCGAGCTGATCTCCAGCCCTTCTTTTTCACAGACCTCGGAGGTAACTACTCCGAAGCCTCCTCCCATAGTCAGTATGCCCACTCGCTTCCCGGGAGGCAGGGGTTGATTTAGCAGGGATGAGGCCACATCGCTCAGCTCTTCTTCGTCTTCCGCCCTTATTACTCCGGCCTGCCTGAAAGCCGCCGAGTAAACGGCATCCGAGCCTGCCAGGGCGCCGGTATGAGATTTGGCCGCCCTGCTGGATCCCCCTGTGCTGCCCGTTTTTATGGCGATCACAGGTTTTTTCAAAGTAATTTCCCTGGCCAGGTTATAGAAACGCCTGCCTTCTCTCAGTCCTTCGATATAGACTGCGATAATCCGTGTATCATCGTCCCCTGCCAGGAACTCCAGGTAGTCCTCAAGGTGCAGGCTGGCTTCATTGCCCGTGCTTACTAACTTGCTCAGGCCGATTCCGCTGCTGCCTGCGATCTGCATAATGGTCGCCCCCATGGTTCCGCTCTGCGTGAGTAATCCCATGGGCCCGGCTGCGCTCCTTTCTACCATAGCTGCGCTGGCTACACCGGAATGGAGGTCCGCATGACCGACGCAGTTGGGGCCTGCGAAAAATATCTTGCCCTGCCGTGCGATTAAGACAACCTCGTCCTGAAGCCTGACTCCGGCTTCGTCTACCTCGGCAAATCCGGCTGAAATAATGATTGCGGCTTTCACCTTTTTCTGAACGCACTGGCTCATGACCGAAGGGGCTGCTTTGGATGGCACCACGATTACAGCTAGATCAACCGTGTCAGGAATATCCAGGATGGTGCTGTAACAGGTGACTCCCAGCATGACCGTTCGGCCGCTGTCCACAGCCCCTGGATTTACAGCGTATATTCGTCTTTCCGCCCTGATTTGCCTGGCCCCCAGGGCTGCCCGCAGGGCATCAAAACCCCATGTCCCGGGCACCTCCCTGGCCCCGATCACGGCTATCGAGTCAGCCTTGAAAAATGCCTGCCAGAAAGCACTATCCGGTTTATTTGAAACTGTTTGAATCATAATATTTTACTATTATACGGGATTGTGTTCATGCTGGTAAAATCCTTGACCGTCATCCCTCCCTCTGCTAAGATTTTAGCAACACCCCATTTAATTCGTATACGAAAGGCTGCAAGGATAATATCCGGTTGAAATATAAAACAGGGAGGTGTGTCTAAAAATGGCTAAAAAAGAATACTCCAATCTGATCAAAACAATGCAGGTCAAGGCCGGTCCGGCCGGTCTCTATCCCGAACCGCGCGTCTGGATGGAGGGCAAAGACCTGGAGGGTTTCAACGCCCATTTCTCCTACGGTTTCGTAAAAAAACCGACTGCATTCCATCCCATGGATGGCATGATCGTTCATCCCTACAATGAGCTGCTGGTATTTGAAGGGACGGATAATTCCAATATCCTTTATCTGGGAGGAGAAGTGTCTGTTGTGCTGGGTGAGGAGCGTGAAGAGTATGTCTTCAACGAGCCTACGGTAGTGCTGGTTCCGGCGGGTCTGCCCCATGGGCCGGTCAATGTCAGGAGGGTAGACAGGACTATAGCCCACTATTCTATCGGTTTAGCGCCGGATTATAAAGCATCGGCGATTCCGCCTGTAGCCGGGACGCCTACCTTGCTGGGGACCAAACACCGCCACCTGATCAAGAGAATGGTCACTTTCGTTGACCCCAGTCCCTCAAAGATAGGCAGCGGCATGGGTTATGAATCCGTTATCGACCGCACCGGCGTAATGAGGCCGGCCGAAAGGGGCGTTGGACCGGGAAACGGCGACCAGATAGTCTGGCTTTATGGCAGCGACCTGGAAGGGTTCGATATCAATTTTACCTGGGGTTTCTACAGCCGCTGCGGCAAATGGCACAGGGGTGGCGAAGCCCATACTCATCCCGAGGCGGAAATCCTCTGTTTTGCCGGGCTCGATCCGGATAAACCGGACTACCTGGGTGCTGAGCTTGAGCTCGGAATGGGTAAAGACTATGAAAGGCATGTCTTTAACAAACCTACCGTGGCAGTCTGCCCGGCTGGTTTCCCCCACCTCCCGCTGATTACCCGCTGGGTGGATAAACC
>CAYLVC010000019.1:5652-18386 GCA_964387005.1 uncultured Dehalococcoidales bacterium
ATGCAGTACCGCAAATTCGGCAGGCTGGACTGGGAGGTATCCGTACTGGGTCTGGGACTGGGCCACCTGCCCACCCAACCCGGCAATCCGCATGAAATCGACCGTACGGAAACAGCCGAAATCGTCCGCTGCATGATTGAAAACGGGGTCAACTACCTGGACCTGGGTTGCAGCCTGGACCCTGTCCGCCGGGAATATATTCTCCGCCTTATCGGCCAGGTGCTGAAGACCGGTGGTCGGGATAAAGTCCGGCTGGCCCTCAGAATGTCGCCGCTTATGGTTGCTGATGCCGGGGACTTCGACCGTTACCTGGATTCAAGTCTAGCATGGCTGGGCACTGACAGGATCGATTTCTTTGTCTTGGGCTGGCTGGACCGGGAGACCTGGCCCAAACTACAGCGCCAGGATGTTCTGGATTGGGCGGAAAAAGCATTGTCTTCGGGGAAAATCGGTGGTACCGGGTTTGCCTTCCACGACCAGTTCCAGTTCCTCAAAGAAATCATGAGTTCATACCCCGGCTGGTCCCTGGCCCAGTTTCAATACAGCTTTATGGATGTGGACCATCACCCCGGCGTCAGCGGTGTCAATTTTGCCGCTGAAAACGGCCTTGGGGTGGTTGCCGCAGAACCCCTGCGCGGCGGAAGGCTTACCCGTCAGCCTCCGGACAAAGTAGCTGCGGTCTGGGCCGGCGGTAAGCCGCAGCGCCCTCTTTATCAGTGGGGACTTGACTGGGTCTGGAATCATCCGGCTGTTTCGACTGCTGTGGTTGACATAAGCTCATTGGAACAGGCGGAGCAGGATGTGGCGCTTGCGGGAAAAGCCCGGGCTGACAGCCTTACGGTGCAGGAGGAGGTCTTGATCAGCTACGCCCGTGACGCCTATCGCAAACTCAGGGCTTTCCCCTGTACTGCCTGCCGTTCCTGTATGCCCTGCCCGGTGGGTATAGACGCCCCTCGCATATTCGAACTCTATAACGAAGCGGTGATGTTCGGCGATCCGGAAATACCCCGTTCTCTCTACCGTTTTGAGGGACATTCCGTTGAGGCCTGCAATGAATGCGGCTTATGTGTCAGGTTGTGCGGACGCGGAATCGATATTCCCCGGCAGTTGAAGGCTGCCGACCGGTTGTTACGGCCTCAATAAAAAAGCGGCCGCAATAAATTGCGGATGCAGTAAAGAAGGAGGTGATTCATGTTCAAGGTTAGAGCTGTAGTGATCGCATTTCTGGGTGACAGGGAAAAATATCCCTGCCATCACCAGTACAAACTGGGGGATGAGTTTATCTTTGACGGGGCGAGCTTCAGCGGCAGTATCTGCCCCAGCCTGGCGCTTGAGACGGTACCCATGATGATGAATATTCATGCCGCCGGTCCCAGGTACAGGGGCTATATATACTACTATCCCTTCCTGTACGCTCCCCAGAGCGTGGATGCCCCGGAGCTGAAAAAATATGACGGAATGGGCTACAAAAACATCTTCAGTAATTATACCGAACCCAAATACAGCCTGGCCAGCCTGGCGACCTCCACCGCCTTCACCTGGCCGCCTTCGGACGAGAGGACAGTCCCGTCGGGTGTAATGGTAACTTGCCCCGACTTCCGTACCTCTGTGCGGGTGAAAATCGAGGCCTTTGATCTGAGCGATGCCGGACGCAACATTCCCTTCTTCCGCAGGGAAATGACACTTTTGGACAAAATCCTGCGCAAACCGGGCATGGATGCCGGCAGCATCCTGGGAGAGTTCACCCGGGAGCAGATTGAAGATATCTACCCTGCTTTGAGCCTCATCATGGTCAAGGTGCTGCTTGAGGAAATGGAGCTGGTGGGCTATGTGGAAATTAAGGACGGAAAGGTCTTTCCCACAGCGAAATCCGCTCCCAAACTGGAAGTATTTAAAAAAGGACTGTCCGGAGAGGAGAAAAAAGCTCTGGACCTCTGAGCGCGGCGGATTCGCCTGCCCTGGCTTTCCGGCCTCTCCCTTTTGGCAGAAAGAGGCCGGAAGGTTGCTTTCTTACCCCTTCTTCTGGCTTTCCATCATGAATAGCTCCATCACGGAAACGGTGGGGATATGACTTGGTGGTCGGACCAGTTCCAGCGTCATGGCCTTCTTTTTGCATGAGACCACACAGGCCCCGCAGCCCATGCAGTGCTCATTTTTTATGCTGGACTTCAGCTTCTTTGTCCCGGGAACAGGCTGCATTTCAACGGCATCGAATTTGCAGCGGCTGACACAGACCTTGCAGCCGACGCAGAGGTCTTCATTCACCACTGCCCTGTAGCGGCTGGGGGTCAGTATCTCGTGCAGGTTGCCCCTGTGCAGCAGGGGATTTATCACCATGCAGCAGTCATCACAGCAGTTGCAGTAAAGATCTCCCTGGGAAGTGTTCAGGGGAAGATGCACCAGTCCGAGGTCTTCGCATTCATCCACTACTTTCATTGCTTCTTCGTATGTCACATCATGCGGAGGTTTAATAAAATCGCTGGCCTGGCGCGGTGGACGGGGGATAGCTGACGGCAGTTCCAGCTGGATGCAGACATCCACCGGGTTCTGGCATTTGCGCCACAGTCCACGGCAGCCGCACATCATCAGGCTGATCCGTAATGCTCTTTTCAGTATCTGACGCATGTCCTCGTACCACAGAATCTGGTCCGGCTTTATTTCAGGACTCGCAGCCAGGGCTTTGTAGGCCGGCACTATGCGGTGCGCTCCCGGCGCCCCGGTCTTATGCCTCTTTTCAAAACCATCTACGATGATATCTCTCCATTCAGCAAAAAAGAAATCGCCCCAGAGAGGGTAGACTTTGGATTTCAGGTCTCCGTCCAGCCAGCCTATGGCGCCGTGATGAAAGCCCACTACGCTGTTGGGCGTGACGTAGGCGTCCTTCATTTTACGTACGATCTGCCTTCTCTGCATGTCATCCAGCATTGGCTGGAGGCTTTTTTCGTCCATACCTACCTTCTCAGCCAGTTGAGCGGTGGTCAGGGGGGTCTTCAGCTCGATCATTAGCTGGGCTTCTTCGGGCGACATCATGGCTGCCAGTATTTTGGCGAAGCGCTTTGATCCGGGCGCGCCGACTATATTGGTTAACCTGTCAAAAACATCTCTGGATACTTCCATTAGCCCCTCCTCAACAAATTGCTAACCTGATTATTAATATAGATGCGTTTACACTGCCTCGATAGTTGACGGCGGCTTTGACGCAATATTATAAGTCACACTGACTACACCGGGCACTTCCTTCAATATCTCTTGTGCTATCTTCTCCAGCGTTTCGAACGGCAGGTTGGTCGGTTTGGCTATCCTGGCGTCTTTGCTGTCCCAGCAGCGCACTTCTATCTGCTGTCCGAAATCCCGCTGCCCGTCGCGCATACCGGTCACACGGTCTTCATGCAGGATGGCCAGGTACTGGAAGGCCCCGCTGTTTTTTAAATTCCGCTCGACTACTACGGTCGCTTTGCGCACGGTTTCTATTCTTTCAGGAGTCGCTTCCCCTATTACCCGCGCTGACAACGCCGGTCCCGGAAAGGGAATGCGCTCGAAAAGCTCTGCCGGCAGGCCGAGTGTCTTTCCCACCATTCTCACACTGTCTTTGCGCAGTTGTATCAGCGGTTCGATGATTTTATAGCCGAATGCCTTGTGAGGGTCAATCCCCAGTTGCTCAAAGACGTTATGCTGCCTTTTTATCCCGGCTACCGTTTCATCTACGTCTGTCAATATCGTGCCCTGGAGAAGGTATTTAGCCCCGCTCTCTCTGACGATGCGTCCGAATACATTTTTATAGAATGTCTGGGTGATGGCTTCCCGTTTCTCTTCGGGATTGGTTATTCCTTTTAGCGCAGCAAAAAACTCTTTCTGCGCGTCTACGATTTCAACCTCTACTCCGACTGTCCGGAAGAGCCCCGTGACCTGGGTTGCTTCTCCCTGCCGCATCAGCCCGTTGTCAATAAAGACCGTCCTGAGCTGTTTCCCCAGCGCTCTGTGGCCGATCATGGTAACTACCGACGAATCGACTCCTCCGGATAGAGCATTGATGGCCGTTCCATCCCCTACGGTGTTCTGAATTTCCCTGACCCTTTCACTGATGAACTGTTCCGGATTAAGCTCCAGCAAGGTAATTTCCTTTATCATTTGATGGTCCTTTTTTCAAAAATAGCACTATACACTCCGGAGAGTTTGAATAGTGCTTCTCTCATATAATATAACTTCCGGGCCATATTGGACAAAGCCTGTCTGGGAATGCCCCCGGAACAGGTTGAATAAGGCTGAATTCAGGATACAGCACGGGATATCCGGTAGGATCAGCCTATTGACACATTACTTTTTGATGGTATAATACTTACTAATATATCGAGTCCGATCAATCGTAATAGAAGTTGCCATAAAAAAAGGAAGACCTTTACATTCAGGCCGTTTCGGCATCTCTCAGGGCATATATCACAGCTCAGTTGTTTCAAAATATGGGTATGGAGATGAAGGGAAAAATGACAAAAATTGTAACTGGGAAGCGAGTGGGAACATTTTTTCTGGTCTTGATCTGTCTGGCTTTGATTCTGGCAATGGTTGGTTGCAGCAAAACTACCAGCACTACCCCGGCTGTTTCGGGAGACCAGCCCCAGTATGGAGGCACACTCAGGATAGTCATGGCTTTTCAATTGAGCAACATTGGCTATACCCCCACCTTATCGGGCGCCATGTCTTATCCTACCGATCCTGTTTATGAAGGACTGATCTGGGGTAACATACACACGGGGGAAATGGTCCCCTGGCTGGCTGAGTCGTTCGAAAAAGACCCTGCCGGAAAATTCATCACCGTAAAGATGCGCAAAGGAATCAAGTTCCATGACGATACCACCTGTGACGCCCAGGCGGTTAAAGACTACCTTACCCTGAAAATGTCCAAACAGAAAGGATGGCTGATCAACGTCCAATCAATAGATGTTGTCGATACCCTTACCCTCAAGTTCAATACCACCAGCATTGACATCAATACCATGGTGCAGTTAGGCGAATCGATCAGTTCACCCGCCTGGCTGGCCAAGGGCGAAGATGCGGTTGCCTTTCACCCGGTGGGGACAGGCCCCTACAAATTCGCTGACTATAAACAAAACTCTTACCTGAAATACACCAGGTTCGAAGATTACTGGGGTGGAAGACCATATCTTGATGGCGTCGAGATCATCCTGGTGCCGGATACCCAGACTCAGATCACCACTCTCCTGGCCAACCAGGCAGAGATTGTTTACAGCGTCCCGTTCCAGGATACCGAGAGAGTCAAGGCTGCCGGCTTTAATTTTTCAACCATCACCGCGGTCTACCAGGGCTTTGCTCCTGATTCCGCCAATCCGAACTCTATTTATACCAATCCGAAACTGTCTCAAGCCGTTAACTATGCTATAAACAAAGCCAGTATTGCCGGTTCTCTGGGATACGGCTATATGCATCCGGCGGATTCTGTTATTCCTTCCGGCGTGGCAGGCTATAAACCTGGAATCCAGTACGATCCTGAAAAGGCCAAACAGCTTATGGCAGAAGCCGGTTTCCCCAATGGCTTCGAAACAACCTTGATCACGTGCCAAATGGCTAACAGCGACGCCATGGTGGCTGTTCAGAGCGATCTGGCAAAAGTTAATATTAAAGCCAAAATAGATTTGGCTGATATGGGCAGGTGGTTTGGCTCCCGGATAAAAGGCTGGGAAAATGCCCTGATCTTTGTTTATGGAATATACGGTGAGCCTTATACGTATTATTTCAACCGCACCTGGAATAAGTCCCAGCCAGACAGGTACGTCAGTGCTGCCCGGCCGGCCGGGTTTGACGATAACCTTGCCAAACTGGTCACTCAGGATGCCGGCGCCGCTGCGGCCACTCTCGAGACAATAGCCCGGAGCATGGAAGAGTCAGGCATGTATATCCCCTTTATAACACAGGGACAGGTTTGCGCTGTTTCACCCAAGGTTCATGATTACGGCATCTTTAAGGACAGCATGACGCTGGCCGGGTGGTTTAAGTACAAGACCTGGATGAGCAAATAATAAACCGGACCGGCAGCTCTTGCCGGTTATCGGCACTCTAAAAAAGTGCGGCAGTAATCGAAATCAGACCCGGTATCTGCCCTCAAACGGGGCAGATACCGCGTTATCCGAATGGAGAGACCTGTGTTATCATACATTATTCGTCGATTGGTCCAGGCTGTAGTAGTTTTTATTCTCGTCTCAATTATCATATTCCTGGCTATTCGCTTCCTGCCAGGCGATCCTATAGACCTTTATATGGCCACCCAGAATCTGCAAACTCAGACTCCGGAGATGAAAGCCGAGCTTGAGCGCAAGTTCGGCCTGGATAAGCCGGAACCGGTACAGTATTACAACTGGATTTCAGGTATATTCCGCGGGGACTTCGGCACCTCCATTTACTTTCATGAGCCGGTCTATAACCTGATCGCTGAAACAATGCCGGTGTCACTTAACCTGGCGATTCCGGCTTTTCTGCTTGCCACCTTTTTTGGTATTTTGTTCGGTATGCTGGCCGGAATGAGACGGGGTACAAAATGGGATACTTTCGTTACCTCCGTAGCCAATTTCGGCATAGCTATGCCCGGTTTCTGGCTGGGTATACTTATGATTTATTTTTTTGCCCTGATATTGGGCTGGTTCCCCGTGCAGGGATATGTCTCTCCCCTGGAAAATTTCGGCCTGAACGTCAAGAGCCTGGTCATGCCGGTTTTTGTGGTTTCCACCTGGGCAACCGCTTTCTTTGCCCGGCAGACACGCTCAACCATGCTTGAGGTTTTGTGCCAGGACTACATACGGACGGCCTATTCCAAGGGTTTGAGAGAGCGCGTCATTGTAATAAAACACGCCATGAAGAATGCCTTTATCCCTATTATAACGGTGATGGGCATGGTCTTTATCATGATGATTGCGGGACAGGTAATCGTCGAGAATGTCTTCAGCATACCGGGTATCGGACGCATCATGGTCTCGTCAATCTTCAGCCGGGACTATCAGGTAGTCCAGACCTGTGTCTTGCTCATTGCAGCAATCGTTGTATTGGTTAACCTGGTGGTGGATATTTCCTATGGATGGCTCGACCCCAGGATACGGTTTAGCTAAGGGAGTAAAAGACTATGGCACAAAATCCGGCCCTTGATACAGCAATCCCGCAGGCATCAGCCCATCAAAGTGAGTTCCGGCGCGTTGTCAGGATACTCCTGAGTCGAAAAGCAGTCTTGTTCAGTATGATTATCATCGTGATAATGATACTGGTTGCACTTCTGGCTCCGGTAATATCGCCCTACGATCCATATCTGCAAGACCTGTCTCAAAGGCTGCTTGGACCGAGCAGTCAGCATTTTCTTGGCACCGATACCCTGGGCAGGGATACCCTGAGCCGCATGATTTACGGATCGCAAACAGCCCTGATGGTGGGTCTGGTAGCCATCTGCATTGCTTCCGCCATCGGCATTACCCTGGGATTGATCGCCGGCTACTTCGGCGGCATCGCCTATATCATTATTATGAGGCTGGTAGACGCACTCATGTCCATCCCGTTCATTGTGACTGCCCTGGTATTGGCGGCTCTTCTCGGGGGTGGGCTTCTCAATATCATGATCGCCGTAGGCATCAGTATGTCATCTTCATATACCCGCCTGATGTGCGCTATGACGCTCAAGATTAAAGAAAATGATTTCGTCATAGCCGGGAGAGCTATCGGGGCTACTAACCTGCGGATTATGCTGCGGCACTGCCTGCCCAATTGCTTTCCTCAGCTAATTGTTATGATGACTATCAACATGGGCAGCGCAATCATGGTTGAAGCTGCGCTCAGCTACCTTGGCGTCGGCATCCAGGCCCCTGGCGCCGCCTGGGGCTCGATGATCCAGCAGGGTGTAGCCTATCTGACCATTGATCCCATACTGGCTATTGTTCCTGGTATTGCCATCATGCTGGTAGTATACGCTTTCAACCTCTTCGGCGACGGCCTGAGAGACGCCCTTGACCCGCGTCTGAGGGGTTCAATATAAGCCGGTTACTTTAATAGGGATACTTATTATTTGTTGTGCCGAAGCGCTACCCGCGAATATTGAAAATGGTGTTATCTCGGAACAGGTTCAATAGCACATTGAGAATGACACAATATATCCGATAATGTCGGAAAATCCAAAGCCGTAAGCAATCTCAGGATTATCCACTGCCTGCTCAGTTTCTTTCCGCTGCCGAATATCCTCTAATGGGCGGGGTAGACAGGTTCATGGATTTCAGCAAAAAAGGCAATTATATAATGCAATATGGTAGACTGATGAAGAGAAAAACATTAATATAAAAAATCAAGAAGGAGGTTGGTCATGCCTGATTTTGGTAATCCGTTTTCCGGTCTTGCTCATAATAAGCCCATAACCCAGGAGGAACTGATTCGTGCTGTGCGGTTTATGATAGCTGCTGAATACGAAGCTGTCCAGCTTTATATGCAACTGGCCGAGTCAACTGACAATAAGCTTGCCATAGAAGTGCTAAAAGATATCGCCGATGAAGAAATAGTCCATGCCGGTGAATTTCTCCGCCTTTTGAAGGAGATAGCCCCGGACGAAGAAAAATTATACGATGAGGGGGCAAAAGAAGTGGAGGAGGAAATAGAAAAATATAAGAAGCTGAATGAAAACTTATAGTTTTGAGAACACGACCCGGAAGTTATTGGCTTTAGCCGGTATACAGATAGACGGCGACAATCCCTGGGATATCAAAGTCCACAATAAAGAATTTTATCCGAGAGTCTTAACCCGGAGTTCACTGGGTCTGGGTGAAGCTTATATGGACGGATGGTGGGACTGTGATAAACTGGATGAATTCTTTTATCGGGTCATCAGTTCGAAAATAGAAAGCCAGGTCAGGAAAAGCCGGGCACTTCTCCGGGAAATTATTCTGGCCAGGGTTTTTAACAGACAGTCCAGAAATAGAGCCTTTCAGGTTGGCGAGAGACATTATGATCTGGGCAACGACCTGTTTAGAAATATGCTTGACCGGCGAATGACCTATAGTTGTGCTTATTGGAAAGATGCCTCCAATCTGGATCAAGCTCAAGAAAACAAACTGGATTTAATCTGCCGGAAATTGGGTCTGCAACCCGGCATGAGAATATTGGATATTGGTTGCGGCTGGGGCAGTCTGGTCAAATTTGCGGCTGAAAAATACCAGGCAGAAGCTGTTGGGATTACAGTTTCCGGAGAACAGGAACAATTTGGGAAAGACCTGTGTAAGGGACTTCCGGTTGAGATTAGGTTACAGGATTACCGGGATGTCAACGACAAATTTGATCGCATAGTCTCGGTGGGCATGATTGAACATGTCGGCTATAAAAACTACCGGACCTATATGGAAATCGTTAAACGCTGCTTAAAGGACAACGGTTTATTTCTCTTGCATACCATCGGTGGCAACCGGTCGGTGACATCTGTCGATCCATGGATAAATAGATATATTTTTCCCAACGGAATGCTGCCTTCCCCAAAACAGCTGACAACGGCAATCGAAGGCTTATTTGTTCTGGAAGACTGGCATAACTTTAGTCTCGATTATGATAAGACATTGATGGCCTGGTATGCCAATCTGAAAAAGAACCACGATAACCTGAAAACAAAATATGATGCCAGATTTCATAGAATGTGGGAATATTATATACTCTCCTGTGCCGGATCCTTCCGGGCCAGACAGAATCAATTATGGCAGATTGTTCTGTCTAAAAATGGCGTAATTGGAGGATATAAGTCCATACGCTGAGAGACAAATCCAGCGAAGACATCGCAGGAATCGTCAAGTCCGGTGTATCTTATAAATGCGCTTTCGCTCTTGTTAACTTCCCAAAACCGCTTTAGTTACCTCTTTGTTTTGATTTTCATGTTGCTCCAGAAAACTTAAACCGGTGGCAACGGCCTGCCTTTGCCTCTGAACACTTTCAAATTCGTTGATAATGTCTTTAGCCCCGGTAAGATTTGATATTGCTTTCTTTCCAATATCGATACCGACAAGCTGTAACACCTCTTCGGAGGCGAATATCGGGCTCTTAGTCCGCATAGCTAGTGCCAGAGCATCGCTGGGACGAGCATCTATTTCTTTGGTGATCTTACCGCAGCTCACTCGTACTATAGCGTAAAAGGTATTACCTTTTAACGCCTCGATTATAACCTGGTCGATTTTGACGTCAGCAGCAGAAAGTAAACTGGCGAAAAAGTGATATGTCAGCGGACGGGGTGCTTGAAAATCTGTAAGTCCCACTGCTATCGCCTGACCTTCCGCAGGTCCAATCCAGATGGGCAATACCCGATTGCCTTTTTCATCATTCAGAACCACCACATAATCAAAATAAGAGCGGCCTTCTTTATCCTTCCATTCTTTTTTAACCACATCGGCTATTGTAACCTTGACCATTATTTTCCTCCTTTCTCTTTCAGGCAGTATTTCTGAGTATCGTGAAAGTAAATTTTCTTTTAGTTTTTTACGGGCTCTGAATAAACGTACTTTAACTGTACTAACCGGAATATTATTGATTGATCCGATTTCCTGAAGACTCAACTGGTCGAAATAGAAGTAAAGAATCACATCACGATCGCCTGACGGCAACTCCTGTACCGCCTTAAGCAAGGCATTTTGGAATTCATGCTCTTCAGCACTTTCGGCAGGACTGGTTATCTCTTCTGTATATTTGAAAGAGGTGAATTGTTGACCTCCCGTCAGGGATTCCAGGGATAGCAAATTTATCTCCCTATTGCGGATATAGCTCCGGCAAATATTTACGACTATCCCGCAGAGCCAACTTTTAAAGCGTTCCGGGTTTTTCAGCCGATCAATAGAAAGAAATGCCTGGAGCATAGCTTCCTGGGCTAGATCGCGAGCATTATCTTCATTGCCCACCAGTTGTTGAGCAAATCTGCTGGCTAGACTTTGGTAGCGTAACACCAACTCTCCGAACGCGTTCTTATTGCCGCCCCGCGCTAAGATAACCAGCATTGAATCTGATTTCTCTTTCACTTATTTCCGCCGAATGATCTATATATTATTAGTGGTAAAAACGGACTAAAAGGTTACATTTCCGGACTAAATAAGCTGGTTTTAAAGCTCATTTTCAACGCTTAATCACAGGCTTTTATGTTGTTCTATGCGCTTCTTAATTAGAAGGAGTAAATAATCAGGGTATAATTCTAAACGACTTTACTATATGATACAGGTAAGAATAACTAATAGAGTCAGCCCGGTCTGCACTTATCCGGATTGTCCAGATAATTCCTTCACGTTCAAAACATACCAATTCAACCTTATCATTTACTACGTAGAGCACACCGCTAATATTATGGGGCTTGGAATTATCATAACAAAAAACAGCGTGTTCAGCGCTGATGCCATCTACTCTAATCCCTGAAAGAGATTTCCAGATAAATTTTATGTTTAATATTATCCGTAATTTATAATACATCGATTAACCCGGGATGATGCCGATTGATATTGTTTCCACCCGCAGTTAATAACCAATTGTGCCTTTCACTAATTATCCGCATTAGTTTATGATAATGAGTAAAAAGGAGAGAACCCGCTCTTCATCCATACTCAGTCAGGAGACAGTTAAAAAGCAGGTTCTGCAGCCGGCAGGTACTGATATGGAACGTCATAAAACCACAAAAGACCGCATAAAAGAAGACAATTGCAGAGTATTTGCCTTGTTGAGCAATTATTTGAATAATAACCCCGGCTTGATCAGCCGGGAAGAAATCGCGGAAATCGTTATGTCCGGTGTATCCTGCGAATATGCTTTCGCTGTTTTACTGGCTGCCGGTTGCGGACTTGATATTGTTGATAATGCCCCTGACAGGGACCTGTTCAACCTTTATTTTTCTAAGATGGTTCACCAACTCGATGCATCTGCATATCGTGATAATCCATATTATAAGAATATCAAAATACCGGCTGTAAAGATCGGAAACAGTGAACTGAAATTCGAAAAATATAAGCCTTTTGAAGGTTTTGTCTGCAATGATATTATCCGGACGGAAGAGGGAAGACAGATCCCTCAGATCGGCTTTTTTGAAAATGAATTCATATTCCCGGCTGTGATGGAAAACGATAGAATCTGGATAAGCATCACACCCAATGAAATAGAAACGATGAAAGAAGTTATTGATCAGACATTTGGCAGCGTGCTCACTTTTGGACTGGGAATGGGCTACTATGCCTATATGGTTTCGGAAAAAGAGAATGTTGAAAACATTACAGTTGTGGAAAACAACGAAGATGTTATTGAATTATTCAGTAAATACATATTGCCGCAATTCAAAAATGCTCATAATATCAGGATTATTAAAGCCGAAGCTTTTGAATATGCCCGGAATCATATGTCCGGGAGGAAATATGATTTTGTCTTTGTCGATTTATGGCACGATGTCTCTGATGGAATAGACATGTATTTAAGAATGAAAAAATATGAAAAACAAAGCCCTGATACCGTGTTTTCCTACTGGATAGAAAAGTCCATTTTATGTTACTTGTAAAGCCAGGCGTTAACTGAGGCAAATCATACCTCTTTCCAACTTTTCAACGTTCGGATTAAAATGACCCGAATATATTGAGTTCAAAGTATAACGTTATTACCCAACCGCCAGAATGATTTCCCCCTTTAGCGTCTCAAATATTCCAGGGCGCTTTTTCCCGCAATGCGGCCCGAGTTGACCGCAAACCCGGAGGAAAGTCCGG
>CAYLVC010000020.1:0-1635 GCA_964387005.1 uncultured Dehalococcoidales bacterium
TATCCGTTTACCTGCAAAAAACCGGCATTTACCTGGTCGCTGAACAGGATGGAGGGATCGCTGCCTGAACTGGAAAAAGCGTCCGTAATCCCGCCGCTGATGGAATCAAGCTGGCCGGAAACCGTCAGCCCTGCCGGTGTCTGGTCATTGCCTTCCGGCTGAACAATGCTCTGGACTTTTACTATACCATCCAGTTTATACAGGTCCGAGCCGATTTTGGATAGGGCCGCCAGTGATTCCGGGTCTGACATGCTGCGGCCTTCGGGGGCAACCACGATTATGTTCAAAGGGTCCATTTCACCGATGTCATAGTGCTCTTTCAGGATGTTGAAACCTTTTACCGACTCCGAACCGGGCGGGATTTCTGACAACTGATCGAAGGAGCGGTGCATATCAGGCAGGGCAAAATAGGGCAGAAGCATGACGATGACCACCACCCCGATTACCAGTATGGGCTTGCCCGTGGACAACCGGGCTACCCTGTCCCAGAACCCCGGACCTTTCACTTTTTGGGGCACATTGTCTATTTCATGGCGGGGCCAGAAAAGCTTCCTCCCAAAAACAGCCGCTAAAGCAGGAGCCAGGGTTATGGCCGCCAGCAGCGTAATCAGGATCGCCACTCCCAGGATAGGCCCCATGGTCTGTATCATCTGGTAGCGGGCGACGGCCATCCCGGCCAGGCCGACAATCACGGCAAAAGCACTGGCTGTAATTACCGCCCCTATCCTGCTGACGGCGAATTTCAGGGCTACGTTGCGGTTCTCTTTATTCACCAGTTCTTCCCTGAAACGGGACACCAGAAAGAGACAGTAGTCCGTGCCGATGCCAAAAATCATGACGACCAGGAATACATCGATCTGCGACCAGATTGAAACGCCTGCCGCCGCAATCCCGCCGATAATGCCCCTGGATACCAGGTATGCAATGCCGATGGTGCACAGGGGTACCAGAGCAGCCACGGGAGAGCGGAAAATGATGATCAGTAAAACTATCACCAGGAGCACAGTCACAATAGTAGTCAATGTGATGCTTTTTTCCATGGCTTCGAATAGATCGCTGTATACACCCACCTGGCCTGAGACGTAAATCTCCAGCCCTGCCGGCAGGCCCTCAAGGTGAGAACGAATAGCCTGGGTGGTACTCATGGAATCCGACTCGAAGGCAGCCTTCTCCAGGCCGACGTTAAGCAGCATGGTGGTCCCGTCAGGGCTTTTCAGGCGCGATTCCATCTCCGGGTGGTTAATAATGGAAAGAACGTTGGCTACCTTGAACGGGGTTTCACCGGAGGTCAGCCATTCCTGCACCTTCGCAGCATAAGCCAGATCATCATCGTTCAGCTTTCCGGGATTGTAGAAGACCAGCGTGGCGGTCGAGGCCGACTGGCTTTCAGGAAAATACTGGGTAACCAGTTCCCGGCAGCGCAGAGACTCGCTGTCATCGGGTAAAAAGCTGGACTCGGTCATGGTGCCGACCTGGCTGAGCGAAGGGGCGAAAATAACCAACAATACAGCCAGCGCCACCCAGGTGAGAATGATCCAGACTTTGTGTTTTACGGCAAAACCGCCTAACCTGTCAAACATGTAATCCCCCTTATCAAGTTAATGATTCAATAGCCTCAAGGTCAGGTTGGACCTG
>CAYLVC010000020.1:1735-15657 GCA_964387005.1 uncultured Dehalococcoidales bacterium
TTAAGTCAGTCCGCCGAACGGCTTCAGGCTGTCGCCAGTTTTCCGCCGGTCCTGCATTTCCTCCCTGCCTGCTTTTCAAACCATAAGACCATGTCGCTGATAGATTCCCTGATTGAACGGGGATTATATCCCAGGTCTTTCCTTGCTTTATCTGAACTGACCACTGAATTACTGGTCAACACATCGATAGAATAGGCGGTAAAGAGCGGTTTACTCTTCACCATCAGGTAATACGGAGTTGCCAGTACGCCGAAAAAGCGGGCCAGGCGGCAGGAGACCCGCAGAGACGGCGCCCGGATGCCGCTGGTCTTCTCCAGCAATGAAAACAACTGCCTGATGGTGATGCGTTCCCCGGAAAGAATATAACCTTCCCCGCAGCGGCCTTTCTGCCCGGCCAGGGCTATTCCCGCGGCTACATCCCGCACATCTACGAAATCGTAAGCTCCTTCAACGCCGACCTTGATTCTTTGTTCCAGGTAGCTGCGCACCAGCTGACCCATTTCCGAGCCCTTGAAATCAAAAGGACCGATTACGCCCGTTGGACAGACTATGACAGCATCCAGGCCTTTGCGAACGGCTTTAAGCACTTCCAGGGTAGCCCGGGCTTTGGAGCGGGCATAGTCCCCTGTCACACTGACCGGGTCGTATGGCTGCGACTCGGTGATAACCGTTCCGTGAGGCGGCTCTTTGAGAGCATGGATCGAACTGGTATAGACCAGCCTTTTTACCCCGCATTTCAAACAGGCTTCTGCCACATTGCGGGTGCCTTTGACATTTACATCCTCAAGCAGCGTTTTCCTGCCGGGCAGTATTGAAATGACGCCGGCCAGATGGTAGACCATATCTGCCCCGCTAAAGGCCCGAATAAGCGAGTTAATATCCCGCACATCACCCTCTGCTATCTCAATATCCAGGTTTTTCAAGGGTGAGATGTCTTCACCGGGCAGGACTAATACCTTGACTTTCCGGTGTCCGGCGATCAGTTCCCTGACCAGGACATTGCCGATGTGTCCCGTAGCACCTGTAACCACAACCATCATATCCTCCTCAAACCACCCTCCCACCCGGACAGGTTGGACTGCCCCCTTCGGGCGATTATCAAAAAATCTCAATCACTTAATTTAGCCTGTTGTCACTGCATTCTGATTTGCTGCCGGTATCTGCAGCATGGCTTCCAGGACTTCCACGAACAGCTTCAGCTTTTCAACATCCAGGGCCTCCAAAAGCTTCCGGCTGTTGGTGCCGGTGGAAGCCCAGATGCCCGCGATAGCTTTTTGACCGGTCTCCGACAGCCGGCAAAGCACCACCCGCCTGTCATCTGTCTGGTTCTCCCTGACCACGAAGTTTTTTTCCACCAGGCGGTCCACCAGGCTGGTAGAAGTAGGTAAAGTCACTTCCAGTCCGGCCGCTATATCGCTCATGCGTGCAGGTCCGTGCAAATAAAGGATCAGCATGATTTTCAACTGGGGCATGGTCACATCCAGGCTGAGCAGATTCTGCGGTACTGTAGGAAAAAGATGACGGAAAAGCCTGTCCGCCAGTGAAAGGATATCGTCAATCAGTAATTCTTTATTATCGGTAGTCATATTCTACACCTCGGATGCCGGTACTACTACTTCATCTAATACTTAGTATTATTCTAACTATTAGCTATATTATAAGCTCCCCGGCTTGAATTGTAAAGAGTTGGGAAATACTAAAATCGGCCAATTTGGTAATGTTGACCAACATTATGGCTATACACAAAACCGGTGAGTATCTCACCGGTTTTTTGCTGCCGCCCTGTTTTCAAAAGCTTAATCCTATCGGTACAAAACCGGCCAGAGTATGGCGTCTATCACCAGCGTATGGAAGGCAAAATATCCTGCCCCCGCCACTGCCAGCCAGTAAGGAACAGCCGGTGTCCTGGTCTCGAGGCTGAGCAGCGCCCAGACCAGGGCGCAGGATGAAAACCCGACCAGGAAAAGGACAACCCTGATGGCCAGCCAGGTGCCGGAATGCGGAGCGTCTACATAGCTGTAGGAAAAAGGCATCCAGAGGGAGGAAAACATCAGCATGCCCATAAAAATAACGAAAAATACCTCAAAACCAACCGTTCCGGCGATCTTGACCTGGGCAGGCTCAAGTCGGAATAATATGAAATAAATGAAGAGGAAATAAGCCACTGCCGAGATAATCATGGATACAAAGTACACAGAACGCACCGAGCCGGAAATATTTCCCCACAGGACATTCATGTTGCCGGGATGAGAGACAAAACCCTGGATATAGCTGCCGATAACCGCCGCACCGCCAAAGACGTTAATGATCAAAAGCAATATTTGTGGAACAGACATTCCATCCTCCTCCTCTACATAAATACACAATTCCCTGGCAAATAATAACCCTTACTGATTAAACAGTCCTCAATCCTACTACCAGCACCCCTGGACCCCCGTGCACACCCAGCGCTGCACCCAATTCAGCCACAGCAATCAGTTCGCTGCGGACAAGACCGGAGAGCCGCTCCTTGAACTCCAGCGCCTGCTCCGGGATGTTGCTGTGAGCTATGATGATTTCCCTGACCGGAGTCCTGGCTTTTACAAACTCATAAATGCGGTTCATTCCTTTGGAAACGGTGCGGACAAAACCGGAGCGGACTATCTCACCGTTATTGAAAGTCAGCAGCGGCATCACATTCAAGAAGCCGGCTGCGGCAGCGATGGTCCTGTTGACCCTGCCGCTGAGGGCCAGGTATTTCATGGTTTCAAACATGCCGAACATCTGCACCTGGCTGATCACCTTGTTGGTTTCAAATACTATCTCCGGCAAACTGGCACCTTCTTTGGCCAGGCTGCCGGCGGCCTTGACTACCAGCCCCAGGCCGGCCGAATTGAATTTGGAGTCAATCACCTCAACCGGAACACTGTAGCCGATCATCTGTTTGGCCATGCTGGCTGAATTGTATGTGCCGCTGATTTTGGAAGAAATATGTATGGAAACAATACCTGCCGCTTCATGCATGGATTCCGTATAATGCCTGGCAAAATCCTCCGGTGGAGGCTGTGAGGTAGCCGGATGCACGGGGGATGTGCCCAGACGCTGATAAAACTCCCTTTTGGTTATATCAACGCCATCCCGGTAGACCCGGTCTCCGAAACGCACATAAATGGGAACTACCCCAATATCCAGGGAACGCAGGACTTCAGGGTCCAGGTCTGCAGTACTGTCTGTCACTACCTTTACTTTCATGTGGCCATCCTCTACATGAATTCTTTTCGTTTTCAGCAACCGGGACTGATTACATTCTATGTTAAAAATTTGCAACTTTGTCAGCACTTTGCAAAAAAAGAAAACCAAAAGCAGGACTTTACGAAAATCACAGTTTATAATAGACAGACAGGGATGCGGAGAGACGTCGTATTAAGTGTCTCCTGTTGACCTGTCGCCTTCATCCTGTTATAGCTGAAGGTATACAATTAAACTGTAAGTAGACCGACCGGGCATATGAAAACAAGGAGTCATGACTACCAGTGGGCTCTTCCGGCCAGATAAAGGTACCTGAAACGGTAACGCAGCGAACCTTCTTTTACGGCTGGGTGATAGTCGCAGCCTGCACTATCATTCAGCTCATCCAGTTTGGAATCCAGTATAGTTTCGGTGTTTTTTTCAAACCGCTGATTGCCGACTTCGGCTGGAGCAGGGCGGCCACCTCCGGGGCATTCTCCCTGCTGATGTTATGCGCCGGCATCGCTGCCATACCTTCAGGCTGGCTGGCTGACAGACTGGGGCCGGCCAGGGTAATGGCTGCCTGCGGGATAATCATCGGCCTGGCGCTGGGGCTGGCCAGCCAGGTCAGAGAACTGTGGCAGCTTTATCTGGTTTTTGGAGGGCTGCTGGGTATTGCACTGGGAGGGACGATGGCCATAACGGGCGGACTAACCGCCCGCTGGTTTTTCAAAAGGCGGGGACTGGCCCTGGGCATTGTTTCATCCGGCATCGGACTGGGCACCCTGATTATACCGCCTGTCGCAGAGCGCCTGATTTCCACTTTCGGCTGGTCAACAGCTTACTGGGTGATCGGCAGCGCCGGAGGTATTATTACCCTGGCCTGCGCCCTCTTCCTGAGAAGAGACCCGGCCTCGATAGGGCTGAAGCCCTATGGTGCGGAAGGTCCGAGCCGCCAACCTGGAGGACGAGTAAACAACAGTCCTTCCTACGTCCCACCCAGGAGCCTGACCTTAAGAGATGCCATCCGGACCCGGGTCCTCTGGATCGTTGCCCTGTTTTATTTTTCGGTGAATATCTGCGTTCAGGTTGTCCTGGTGCATCTGGTCAACTACGCCACTGACCAGGGAATCAGCACCCTGACTGCCGCTACTCTGATTTCAATGATCGGCATCGGGGGCATCATCGGACGTTTGACCATGGGGGGCGTATCGGACAAAATCGGGACCTATAATTCTCTCATTATCATGTGCCTGCTGCTCATGGTTTCACTGGTCTGGCTTATTTTTTCACGGGAAGTGTGGATGCTTTATGTCTTTGCGATTTTTTTCGGCTTTGCCTATGGCGGCGAGGTCCCTCAGATGCCTTTGTTGATAGGAAACCTGTTTGGACTCCAGGCAGTGATGGCGTTGACCGGAGCCACCAGCGCCGCTACCCGTGCGGGGGGCGCACTGGGTTCCTGGGCTGCCGGGAAAATATTTGATGTTTCCAACAGCTATTTGATAGCCTTCATCCTGACAGCAGTAATTGCCTTCGGTACGCTGGTTATCTCCCTGTTCCTGAAAAGAATGAGAGAACGGAATTGAAATTTTCAAGCCAGGGTCAACGCGCCTTCATCCAGGAGAATTTCCATCACCCAGCGGGCTGAGTTCCCAACGACACTCATGCATTTGGTCGGGTCGGAATGCGCTCCGGCATCCTCGAACTTCTGAAACTCATCCGGATCGCTCAACAGATAAGCCCGGCCAAATATGCTCTTTTGAACACCCGGACAGAGTATGGACTGGTATTTGTCCAGGAATTTCTGGCACAACAACCGGGACTTTTCCATACCCGCTCCCAGCGCCTCCATATTGGCCGGTATCTTTTCAACGGTTGAAAGCATACTGGCCGGACGGCCGAAATAGTAGTCCAGCACCATGGTGCCGCCGATCACCGCCCCGCAGGTCCCCACGGCCTGCCTGCACTGCCCTCCGCATGAACAGGCTGCTGCTTTGACAATGGCATCTTCAAACCCCAGGATTTCATGCAGGGCCGCTGCGGTGCACTGGGAACAACTCCCTGAGTACCTTTCAAAATTCACTCCCAGCTCAAATGCCTTATCCAGCAGTTCCTGGCGCGTTAATTTCCGGTATTTCTCTCTCGTCTGCACGGCCAAATTACCCCCTTCGCTTCCGGCCTGGCGGTGAATTTCTATCCCGCCTCAACCGGCATCCGGACTTTATTGGGACAATTATAGCATGGAGACAGCAGCAATACTCAAAAGAGGGCGTGCGTGTTGACCTTGACACCTCTCTTTGCTATACTTCTGTCGGCGGGGTGTAGCGCAGTCTGGTTCAGCGCGCAGCGTTTGGGACGCTGAGGTCGGAGGTCCAAATCCTCTCACCCCGACCATTTTAGTTCTCTTCAAATTGATCATGTCCTTCTTTTTCCCGGCTCCCACCAGGGAAAACCAAATTCTCATGCTATCTTTTTCAGGGGTGCTGCGTTATACATTATGGATGAGGTAAAAGATCAAAAGAACCTGTCCTCCGGGGATGAGGAAAACCTCGTTCTGAGGGCACAACAGCAGGACAATCAGGCCATATCCAGGCTGTACGAGGTTTATTTTGACAAAATTTACCGTTACATAGTAATGCGGGTCCGGAACGAGACGGAAGCCGAGGATATCACCCAGCAGGTCTTTTTGAAAATGCTGAACTCCATCTCTTCCTATAAATCCCGGGGCGTACCGTTCTCCTCCTGGCTCTTCCGCATCGCCCATAACCAGGTAATCGACTTTTACCGGCAGCAGGGTAAAAAGGCTACCGTGGATATCGAGGGCATCCAGTTGCAGGCCAGCGGCGGGGATCCCCAGAATATGATGGAAAAGCAGTGGGATATCGAGGAAGTTAAGAAAGCGACGCAGCGCCTGACGGCAGCCCAGCAAGAGGTTTTATCGCTGAGGTTTGCCTCCGAGCTTTCAATTGCAGAATGCGCCGCAATTATGGGAAAGAGAGAGGGCGCTATCAAGGCCCTTCAGCACAGCGCCGTGATAGCCTTAAGGAAAGCTCTGATAGGAAAAGAGCCATGAAGCAGAACAGACAATTTGAAGAGATTCTGAATATCTGCCTGGAGCGTATGCTCAGGGGACAGACGGTTGAACAATGCCTGCGGGACTATCCCGAACAGGCTGTAGATCTGAAACCCCTGCTACAGACCGCTCTGGCGGCCAAAGCAGCCTCCGCTATCCAGCCCCGCAGCGAATTCAAAGCCAGGGCCAGAGATGCATTCCAGGATGCATTGCGTCAGCGGAATGCCGTCCCGCAGAAATCATCTCCGTTCTCCCGCTGGCGGCGGTTTCTGCAACCGTTGCAGTTGCAGCCAGCCTGGTCTATCGCCCTGGTAGTGCTGGTGGTCGTGGTTTTATCCGGCGGAGGGACAATCGCAGCTTCCAGGGACAGTATGCCGGACAACCCCCTTTACAACGTTAAGCTCTTCACTGAAAATACCCGCCTGACCTTTGCCTTTTCAGATAATGCCAAGGCCGAACTAAACGCTGAATTTGCCAGGAACAGAGGCCAGGAAATAGTCTATGCCGCCGCTAACAACGACGTGGAAAATGTGCGTAATGCCACCGGCAATTTGAGTACCAATATGAGCAATGTGGCTGTACTAACGGGCAATACACTGGAAAAGAATGCGGCCCAAAACAACATAATAATCAGCAAGGACATGGCGGCAGCCGCACAAAACAGCGCCATTCAGGAAGGCACTCTCCAGGACAACGCTGTTTTGTCAGAAAAGGCCGTTCCTCCCCAGTTTGCCCCCATGGCTGCTCCCGCTCCAGGTGCAGCGGACTCAACTCCGGCAGCAACCGGAGCGGTCGACCTTCAAGAGCCACGGCCGGCTTCCAGGGCAGGCCTTCCTGATGAACAAGTTGCAGCCGAACCGGACGGGACAACCACTGCAACCGCCGATTCCCCGGAACCCCTGGAACTGAGACATTCCTATGGTTTGAGTAAAAATGGTTCGGCTGAATCCGCCACAACAGAGGAAGACAAGTTGCGCCGGACGTTGACCGAAAACTATCTTGTCATGCAGTATAACCTGGAAGAAGCATTAAAAACAGCCTCTCCCGATATCAGGCCGGTAATCCGCCAGGCTATTGCCCAGGCACAGGCTGAGTATCAAAAAGCCATGAGCAACCTGGAAATACTGAACTATATCAACAAGCGGGAATAGCCATATCCGGAGAATGAAAGCAGTAAAATAGGAAAAAGACTCCAGGCGCCGGACAGCGGAGCCGCTGCTGGAATGACTTAAAGACAGGGAGGCGGATGCAAAATGCGCATAGAAGACTATAACCATTGTGGTGAAGAAATCGAGAAATACCTGCTTTTAAAAACCTCTCCGGTTGCGGTTAAGATGCTGGAAAAGGAAGCGGATATTCCCGCCAATGCCGTCAGACCCAGGAGAGACCGCGGGCAACATCTGGCCCAGTGCCAGGCTTTTGCCCTTTCCCGTCGACAGCAATTGACCGTGGCCATGCTGAAAGAAGACAACTGGTGCTGGGGGCCTCTGATCGCCTACGGACTGATCGATCATTCCGTTTCTGAAAACTACCCACCCATGAAAGACCAGGCCAAACTAATGCCCTGTTTCGAGCGGGGAAAATACACAGGCATCCTGTCGGCTCCTCTGAAAACCGCAGGGTTTGAACCCGATATGGTACTCATTTATTCCAACACCGCCCAGCTCAGAAACATACTGATGGTTGTAAAACAGCAGGAAAAGGCCCCGGTGAGTTCCATCTTTGATCCGATTGATTCCTGTGTATACGCCGTTGTGCCGGTTATATCCACAGGCCAGTACCGCATCACCCTGCCCGATCCCGGGGAATTCCAGCGGGCGCTGGCGGGAGAGGATGAAATCATCTTCTCCGTCCCCAAAAATAAAATCCAGGGACTGGCAAACGGACTGGCGGATTCTGACAGGATGGGCCATTGCTACCGACAGCCCAACCTGGATATGAGACCGGACTTTCCCCAGCCCGAGTTCTACCGGCAGTTTTTCAAGGACTGCGGACTGGATACCGATTAAGAGGAGATTTTTCAGGGAATTTTTGAGAGAGGCTCACGGCCTCTCTTTCGTCTTATCAGCCGCCCGGGGGGCAGGTTTCACTGACCAGGGCCAGCCACTTTAATTTCTTTTCTCCGCAAAGCGGGCAGCGAATGCTTTCAGCTTCATCCGGGCCGGATGGCGACTGCACACTGAATGTGCACCCGCAAAGACGGCATTCGTATTTCCAGGGCGGCGGCCCAACCTCGATCTTGCAGGCTATAAACTGATCGACAGACGGGCTTGAACAGCGCGGGCACCTCAGCTTTTCAGCCGGGCATTTCCCCAGCAGGTCGAATTGTTCGCCACATTGCCGGCAGAGGTACTTTGCAGCCTGCACCGCCGGTTTTACGCTACCCTTCATCAATCCGCATCTGGGAATTTTTACCACATTCAGAACTTCTTTTTTGGATCTCATGAGTCGATCATCATTTCACGTTTCGCACCGGTAAACACGCTATCAGGCTTCTTTCAACCGGGACTATCAGCGCAGTTTCATTTCTATTTTCAGGCTGTTGACCATATCTACCCCTCGCAGCGACAGGGCTACGCCTTTGAATGTTTCCCTGAGTGCATCCCGAGGAAAGGGGCTGAGTGGAATGGCGGCGCCATTGATAGTGAGAGCGGTCTTTCCTTCGTCCAGGGTATATATCAGATCGCTGACAGCTTCTCCCCCTTTTAGCATCGATACAGCGCAGAGCACAATTTTCGTAAGGTATTGATGGGCAAACTCGTTTAGATCAACACCTGCGCCGTTAACCCTCAATGTTGTCTCGAAAACACCATTCATAGTCACTCCTGAAAGGTTATTATATTTTGCCGCGGTTAAGCCGTGAATAATAAGTTGAAGAAAGATAAACAGCCGCCAGGGGATTATGGCCTGTGACCCTGTCCTTGACGGCCAAAACCGTCATCGGCACCCGGCAGTACTGCATAAAAAGGGTATCGTGTCCCAGGCATAAACCCAGCAAAATTACCAGGTCCACCTTCTCCGAGTTTATTATTTTTGCCTGAGCGATAGGATTGCACATCGGTTCACAACTGTCAGGCCCTCCGATTTTTTCTTCGGGTTTGATACCTATTTGTTCCTTGGGAACAGCCCCGGTCTTGCAGCGCACCGAGACCACTTCGAAACCCTGCTTTTCCAGAATTTCAACAACCATCCCGGCTTCATTGGAAAGCCCGGTACAAAAGGCCAGCCCCAGCTTCTTGTAGCCCATTTTCCGGGAAAACTGGATAAGCTCCACGATGCGCGGGTTTTTGGTCCTTATTCCCTCGGGTAGATGCTCATAGCACTCGAACTCCTGTATCGAAGCCTGCCGTGCAAACTCGTGAACTTCAGGCTTTTCGTATTCTAACAGGGCCTCCTCCATCACCTCCGGACTTTTCTTCATCGGACAGAACTCCGGCAGCTTTTCGAGGGAAGGTGCGGAAGGAGAACCAATAGACGGACTACAGGGGGACGCAGGGCACTGGGCACACCTGGGATATTTTTTTTGGCTCATATCCATCGCTCCTTGAAAACCTTTAGTCTGTCCGGGTTCAGTGCCCGCAGCAATGTCCCGGTTCCGAGCAGCCCTGGTTGCTGCCGCAGCAGGTATGACCGGGTTCAGGATGACGCCCGGATGAAATAACAGGGACAGAAATCAGCTTTTTCAGGTCCCGGCTTCCGCATTTCTGACAGGCAAGCGTATTAACCTGCTCCTGAGACACGATCCTGAATTCGGACCTTTCACCACATTCCTGGCATTTATACTCGTAAATAGGCATTATAGCTCCTTATCTTTGCCCCTCAATATCTGAGGGTTATTGTCTGTTACCGGATATTTACGCTCGCAGCATTTCGGCTTGCCGGTACGACGGCAGAATTTTCTGGCTACATCAACTGCAAATATTTCAGAGGTTTCACATGCCGGGCAGTGTTCCGGCGGCTCACTCAGGGAAGCCTCATAAGAGACACTCCACTCATGACCCAGAGCACAGATGTAACGCTGCGGGGCTATCTCAATGTTCCCGCCGTCTATTTTCAGCGCCTTGCCGTTCAGCAGGGCATCGGCGATCTTCTGGCGGGCTGAGGAAAGAATCCTCTGAAATGTGGGGCGGGAGACCTGCATACATTCCGCTCCCTGCTCCTGCTCCATATCCTCCAGGTCCTTCAGCCTGATCGCCTCAAGCTCCTCCAGGGAAATGCGCACTTCTTCAAGCTCTCTTACCGGTATCCCGGCCGGTTTAAAATAGGTCGTGCAGGGCATACTGCTGATCCGCCGGCATTTTATCGGTCTGGCCATTAATCCCCCCTCTTTATGAGCATATGCTCATTAGCATCATAACAGTCCGCCGGCTTTTTAGCAATTGCTTTCTCCTTCCGCTCAATCACCCAACGCTATGTTCAACTGCACAGCCATTTGTGCTATATTGGTGAAAACGCCGAAGAGGAGTATCGATATGGAAGAAAAGATTGTCTATTTTGAAGAACATGGTCCACAAAACACGGAACAGACCCTTAAACTGGCTGTTGAAAGGGCCCGCGCACGGGGAATAACCAAAATGGTATTGGCTTCAACCCGGGGAGAAACAGCCAGAACCGCCGCCGCCATGCTTGCCGGCACAGGCATAAAAATGGTCATTGTCCCCCACCAGTACGGCTTTATCCACAAAGAACAGCTTTTCACCCCGGAGCTGGTGGCTGAGATGGCGAAACAGGGGCATATTGTCCATTTCGGCACGATGCTGTTCCACACGGATAAATTTTATGGCAACAATACCTCTACGGTGCTGGCCAACATGCTGCGGACTTTCTGCCAGGGAATGAAGGTCTGCGTTGAAATTGTCCTCATGGCGGCAGATGCAGGACATGTCGCCATCGGAGAGAATGTGGTGGTGGTAACGGGCACAGGGCGGGGTGCTGATACGGCCGTTTTAGCCCTGGCCTCGACATCCACCCACCTGGCGGACTTGCACATCACCGAAATCATCTGCAAACCCCTGCAGACCAAACAGGGTCCTCCGCCCCCGCCGCCACCGGAAGGCAAGCACTAACCCTTAAAAATTTACCAGACAGGTGGTTTAACCGTAGTTTCTCGTTACTTTTAGTATTTAGTGTTATTCATTGAACTAGTTACATTGGGAAGTGTAGGGGCCGATTAGAAATCAGCCCCTACAAAGAGGCCTTCACTTTCAGATATCGTTAGAGCTTTTAAAGTGTATTCCTCACACCAAATAAACCGAATTAACAATACGCAGGGCATGTCTATTTGGCAACAAGGTTATTACGAACATGTGATCCGCAACGAGGAAGACTACTATGAGATTGGACAATATTCACTGCACAACCCGGCAAAATGGGAGACTGACCCTGAAAACCGGAAATCCGGATGAACAAATTACATCAATTGTTCGAATCTTATAAATCTGTACGAAAACTCAATTAATGTCCCGATCTGTAATCGTATGAAAATGACTCACGCTGTTTTCGCGGAAAATGAATTACTCCTGAATTATTTGATATTGCCTGACGAGGATTTAAGAAGTACCACGAGAATACTGTTTTTATGTTAGATTAGCGACCCCAACCTTAATACAACCCACCCTCTTCTCTTCTCTCCCGGCGTCTTTTGAGGAAAAGAAACAGCGGAAGCGAAGCGGCGGCCAGTCCCGCCCAGAAAAAGAACGGGGCCGAGGGGCTGATGCTTTCCAGGCTGTTGCCCAGCGGCGGGGCCAGAAAACCGCCTGCCATTCCGATTGAGGTCATCAGGCCGATGGCAGTGCCCCCATACCTGCTGCCTATTGCTTCGATTTCCAGCACCAGAACGTTAGTCAGGGGCGAGGCTACACTGCGGATGAAGGTGCAAATTATCATCAGCGCCCACAGCGCACCGCCTTCCAGCAAAGGAATGAAGGCCATATTGATCACGGTCACAACCATTGCCACGAAAAACATGCCTTTATGAGCATGCAGCCGGTTGGACAGCAGCACCATGGGAATAACCCCCAGCGTAGTAGCACCGGCGAAAACCGTGGTCATGCCGTCCGCCAGGGCGGGCGTCCAGCCTATATTACGCAGGTAAAGTGGAAGATATCCGGACATTCCCATATTGGCTCCCCACAGGGCGAAGGCAATCAGGCCAATAATCCATATCTCCTTCACCCGGATAACCAGTGCCATCGCTTCGCGGATTGGTACCTGGGCAGAGGCCGTTTGAGTCTCATTTTTCCCGGGTTCACGCCCGGTAAAAAGCCAGAGGAAGCCAATCAGCACCCCCGGTATGCCCAGTACAAACAGGACGTTTCGCCATCCGCCCAGCCAGGGAGAAAGAACGGTGGCGCTGGTCATGGTGGCGGTCACGGCCCCGACGGCCCAGGCAATATTGAGCAGGGCATTGGTAAGACCAAGCTGTTTCCTATCGAACCAGAGGGCCGTAATCTTGGGAGCGATGCAGGGGGCCATGGCAGCCATCAATCCAAAGATGAACATGGTAGCAGCCATAGTCATGAAGTCATTGGAAAAACCCCTCAACGCGGAAAATATCCCGGCCAGGATGCAGATTACGGTCAAAGTGCGCTTGGCTCCGAAGCGGTCGGCCAGCAGCCCGGAAGGCAGCCCGACGAAGATGCCTGCCAGCGGGTCCATGCCCCAGATTGTACCCAGGGAGAAGGCGTTCAGGTTCAGTTCCAGCGATATTTCCTTGAAAAGAACGGGCATGCACAACCTCTCCAGGCCGGTGACGATCCCGAAAGCCACCATGGTCAGGATAAGAATGTACCATTTATATTCCAGGCGGAATATTCTTGTGATTGATCTCCCCGAAGCGGTTTTGCTTCTTACAGGTGAGGGCGGATTTAAGTCCGCCCTCACCTTTTTGAATTAATTACATTTGCTAAAGGTGCCTGAAGACCCTCCAGGCCTTTTCCTGACCATCCTCTCCCTTGAGATAAGGCCGCAGCATAATCATGTCATATTCGTTGACGGCCTGTAATATGGGCTCATCGGCTTTCAGGCTGCCGGTGGTAAGAAGCTTCCGGGTGGGATGGACAACGGTAGTTACACCCATCGAGTGCAGCAGGTCTATCGAGGTACGGCTGAAAAGGAAGGAGTCCGTAGCCGCGGCTGATCCTGTAAGGGGTATCTGGAACTCTACGGCGCGTTCATTGGCAAATTTGGCGGAATCCTCCCGGTTGGTCTGCCCGCCGCACTGGGCCAGCAGGACGGCGTCTTTCACGAAGGCAAAGGAGTTGGACTGTATGGCTTTGGCCCCTATCCAGGCGATGTGTGCATCTTCCATTTCATCTTTATTCGGTTGGCGTTTGGAAAGGACTTCCATCCCGTATTTGGCGTTAAAGAAAGAAGTGCTGTCCACCTCGGTAATTACCGGTTTATTGCCGATGGTCCATTTCATGTTGTAGCCGAAGACGCCGGAATTAATCTTTTCCCAGGTATCCAGGGCGGCAGCGTCCACTATCCGCAGGTTTTTCATGACTTCGGAAAGCCTCTTGGCGCAGCCTTCTTCCAATCCCGGCGATACCAGGACATCCAGCACAAACTTCTCCGAACGGTTTTTTCCCACCAGGAAATCGGTGGTCTCTTTAGTCAGCCGGGAAGAGGTCGCCATGACGCC
>CAYLVC010000020.1:15757-18323 GCA_964387005.1 uncultured Dehalococcoidales bacterium
CCACCAGGAAATCGGTGGTCTCTTTAGTCAGCCGGGAAGAGGTCGCCATGACGCCCCCGAAGGGGGATTTGGGATCGGTGTTCCAGGCAGCCAGCAGGGCCTCAAGCTGATTCTTGCGGGAGGCGAAAATAGCCGGATTGGTGTGCTTGTTGATCACGATTGTCTCAGTCCTGGAGTCGCCCAGAAAAGCCATGGTGCGGCTGATCTCGGTGGCAACCGCAAAACCGCTGAGGTCGATATGGTTGGTGAATCCCATGCCGCGGCCTTCGATCAGCTCGACATAGGAATTGCCCGGCTCCCCGATGTAGCCGGCCTGGTGCGGGTTGTCTCCGTTCCTCATCGGGTTAAGCGTATAATTGACCTCTTTCCGGCTGCCGTCATCAAATGTGAATACCACCTTCATTTCTTTCGGGGTTGCCATCAGTATACCTCCTCAAAGTAACATCGTTATTAACAAAGCCCAGGGGATGATAGAAGAACCGGGATTTTTGACCCGGATTTATTTTAACATGGACACCGCTCTTTAGTATATGAGATGTCTTACACCAGCTCTATGGCGACGCTATACCGGAAGATTATCAGGGCATATTCGGGGTGTGGATATCGGTGAATGTTCCCCAGATGCGGCGTTCCTCTTCGTAAAGGGCTTTCTCTACCCGGCTGCCGGCTGAGAAAACCATGGTCTGCCGCCGGCCGTTGTACTGCGGCCATTCACCCAGTGACGGGCAGGCAGGGTTTCCCGTGCGGGCAAAAGACAGCCAGGCCTCCTGTATCTGAAGTGAAAGCCTGTCCACTTCCGCTCCCGAACCGCAGAAACCGGGATCACAACTGCCGAAGACAAAGCCTAATTCCAGGGCATGGCAGGCGCCCAGGACCCCACCGGCGGCCGGTGACTTCCAGGTAAAGAGGTAGTTGTAGGCGGGCAGCCCGTATTTTACCTGTGCCTCCACCATGCGCAGGGCCGTCAAGCGGAACATCAGGTCCGTGTTGATGGCTGAAAACAGGTCAGAAGGAGCTACCGGCTCCCCACGCCCGCTGCGCGCTTGTTTATAGGTATCAATCAGCACAGGGGCATTCTTCGCCCCCACGATGCGTTCGGCGTATTTCCGCAGGGCCAGTTCATCCATCTTCAGGAAACCGGGGTCCATCATGGAAAAAAGTTTCTGTTCGTCCAGGTTGGACCCGGCCAGCAAAGGGACTCGTAAGGCCTGTCCAGACTCAAAAGCCTCCAGAGGCAGCATGGGCAGGATTTCACCATCCGCCACCGGAATCGCCGGGGCAAGGGACTGGCCGGTCCGTAAACCCAGTTCACCCTGTGCAGACAGAATCTGCTCTACTCTCAGCGCCCGCAGGGCGGCGGTATCGGTGGCCTTTATTCCAACGATATCCAGGAACTCTCTGGTACATTCGAGCGCTTCCTTAAGGGGTCTGGCCATGCCTCCTACTGCGCTTTCACTGATAGCCCTGTGGAAGAGCCCGCGGGCCCGGGGTATACTCATCAGGCAGCCAAGGCTCATACCCCCGGCGGACTCACCGAAGATGGTGACATTAGCCGGATCTCCACCGAAAGCCGCAATGTTGTCCCTGACCCATTCCAGCCCGGCGATCTGGTCGAGCAGTCCTTCGTTGCCCGTCGAGGGGATTTTTCCCCCGGTTATTTCTTTAAAATTGAGGTATCCCAGTACACCCAGCCGGTAGTTAAGGGAAACCAGGACGATATCGCCGCGTTCCGCCAAAGCGGTGCAGCGGTACATGGGCTGTGAGCCCGATCCCATGGAAAACGCTCCTCCATGAATCCATACCATGACCGGTCGCCTGGCATCATCCAGCCCGGGAGTATAGACATTTAGAAACAGGCAGTCTTCGCTCTGAGGCTCAGGCTCGGTAAAGCCGGGGACATCCATCGATCCTGGCGGCATCTGGAGCTGGGGGGCAATGGTTCCGTACTTATCTGCTTTCCGAATTCCCGTCCAGGGCCGGCAGGGCTGGGGCGGAAGCCAGCGAAAATCACCTGTTGGAGGAGCAGCAAAGGGCACCCCACTGAAGATATACATTCCCTTTTCATATATTCCTTTCAGCCTACCGCATTGCGTGGTAACAAGCGCCTCTTTTCGATTGTTCACTTTGCCCTCCTTTTCTCCTGGTTTAACACCACCGCCGCTAATTTGTTTTAGACCATCTTAACTATCCGGCCGGTAATAGTCAACAGCGATGGTCCGGTCCTCTATTCCCGTGAGCATTCATCCCGCTATGATGCTATAATATTGAGTCAAAAGACCAGTACAGGCGAGGTGGGAAATATGATCGACGAGACCGATATCAGCCGTGAAAAGGCCATCTATAACCGGCAGAAAGCCGGCAGAGTTATCGAGAATCTGCAAAAACGCAAAATGAAGGGACAGTACTGTGAGGACAAACCCGCGGCCCTGGCCGCCGTCATGGGTCTTATAGAGCCCGGTGCGGTGGTTGCCCGCGGTGACTCCATCAGCCTGGACCAGATCGGTTTTCCCGCTGAAATCGTCCGGCGGGGCCAGAACGCCGTGATCGACCCCTTTACTACCGACGA